>JBAZGP010000031.1:0-17294 GCA_041652835.1 Lutibacter sp.
TCTTTTCTTTAGTCCATATTTCTATTTTAAAATGCTGTTTAATACCACTTGAATGTTTAATCGGTATGATATTCAAATAAGCATTTTATCATCTTCTAATTTATAAAATAGAGAAGTTCTTCTAAAAACAAAAGCCCCTTAAAAAGGAGCTTTTGAACTATTGGTTTTTTTGAAGTTTTGCGAAATGGGTACTTGTGTTACCAAATGTGGCGGTGTATAATTTTGTAGCAATTAGGTTTGGCTAAATAAAGGTTGATACTGCAAAGAAAATCAAAAAAAATACTATTTAACTCTATTCAAATTGTCATCTACATCTTTATTTTTATATGCAATATTTTTAATTTCTCCAAAGGAGTATTTTAAGGATATTGAGATTTTATCCCTGTCCGTGTAAAAAATATTTTCTGCTTCAATATTTTGTAATAAATAACTTTCCTTATACTGTAAATTATTAAAAATATCATTGAAGCTAAGTGTAGTATCTAATTTATCAAAGAACTTTTTTGTAACAGATGCATTGAGTACAAAAAGCGCATTTCTTTTATAAATTCCTTCATTACGTTTTGTCAATCCCCATCCATTAATACCTATGGAACTTGAATTGTCAATTTTAAACTGATTATTGCTGTAGAAATATAAATAAGGTCTTGTTTTTAGATTTGTTGCTTTGGGGTCATCTATAGTATTAACTACAAAACTTAATGCATTAGTAGAATTCCAGATTTTAATTTTTAAAGGAATAGTCAAATCAAGATTTATACCAGATTCTTTTTTAAAATTCGAAGGAAACATTATTGTTTTGTCTGTATCCGCATCATAAATTAAACTATAATGTACAGGATTTTCGGTATTGTAATAACTAGCTGTAATTGATTTATCTTTTAACTGAAAATTTATTGAAATTTCATCTGTCAGCGTAGATTTTAAATTGATATTATTACTAAATTCTAAAAAAGGATTTATAAAGGTCGTAATAGAACTTGCTTTAGAATAATTAGGTCTTTGAATGCTTTTGCTATAATTAAAAGAGATAGTGGCTGTACTATCAATTGGAAAATTAGCACTTACTTTCGGAAAGATATCAGTATTTTTTCTATTTACTAAAAATTCACCGCTATCTGCAAATTTTCCTTTTACGTGTGTTTTTTCTACTCGTAACCCTATATCATAATTTATTTTTTTTAATTCCCATGACAATTGTGAATAAAAAGCTTCACTTTTTTCTGAGTAATCGTAATTTGAATTATCAGTATTTTGCGGGTTCAAATTTTTGATTTTGGTTATTGAATATGAAGTTGTGTTTAAGAAGTTCACTCCAATTTCTAATTTCATTTTTTCGTTAAGTTTATTTTCATAATCTCCTTTTAAAGTTGTTGATTCTATTGTAAAATCTTGAAATCTGTTTTGAAAATCTTCAAAAGAAGTATTGTTAAAATTATTTGAAATTTGGCTTTCTAAATTTTGATTATATTTTGTGTATTGTCCCCCTAAAAACAAGTCTCCTAATTTTTTAAATGATTTTGAATAATTAATATTTGTACTAGAAAATAATCTTTTAGAATCATTTTCGCTAAATGATTTTACAGTATTTTCATTTGAATTCTCCTTAAAATAGGAATTTGTTATTATAGGAAATATCTCATTTTGAGTTCTCAATTTTGAGCTTATTGAAAAATAATCGGTATTATTAATTTGATAATAAACCCCACCTCCAATAATATATTCCGTTCGAGGACTTACTGCTTCAACTAAATAATTAGAAGTAACATTTCTATCTGTTATTTTATAATTAGCCCCATTACTTTCCCAAAATTTTAATTTATTATACGATGCATTAAATTTAACTTCAAACTTATTTTTTTTAAAACTTAAATTACTACTAAAAAAATTGTTGAAATATTTCCTGAAAGAAGCCGTTTCTGATAATGAAATTTTTGAACCTTCTTGATTGTTTGTTTTTTGAGTAATAAGTATAACTGCTCTTCCTTCAGCTTCATACTTAGCAGATGGATTATTTATAATTTCGATGTTTTTGATATTATCTATTGCGATACTATTGAGTTCATCTATAGAAATCCTTTGTTTACCTAAATAAATTAGCGGATTACCTTTTCCAATGATATTAATAGACTCTTTGTTCGGGTCTATTTGAACATTTGGAAGTTTAGAAAGTAAACCCATTAGATTGGCTTCTTTGGAAAAAATAGTATTTTCAATATTTATGATAATATTTCCATTTTTATTTTCAATAGGTTTTTTACTAGCCATTATTTGCACTTCGCGAAGTTGGATTGAACGCTCTTTTAGAGTTATTCTAATTTCAATATTTTTATCAAGAACAATTTTTTGTTCATAATCTTCAAACCCTAAGCAAGAAATTTTTAATAGATAAGTTCCTTTGAGTATTGATTTAATAGAAAGCTTCCCTTCGTTTATTGAAGTATATTTAATTAATCCCTCTCCTGTTTCAGTTAAAAGAAAAGCATCGCCAGCAGTCGCTATAGTTTCTTTTTGATTTGTTAGTGTTCCCGAAATATTAAATTTATTTTGGGCAAATACGGTGTTATAAATAATTAAAAAGAAAATAATTTTAATTCTGAGGCTCATACTAAACTTATTTTAACTGTTGTATAAGTGCAAAGAACTATAACAATGTTAAAAAATAAGTAAAGTATAGGGTTGAATTAAGTACTAGTACTCGTACTATTTTTTGATTTTAGAAGTAATTCTCCCCTGTTGGAAACATTTAGTTTGTTATATATATTAGTGATATGAGTTTTAACAGTACTTAAGCTAATGAATAATTCATCAGCAATTTCTTTATTACTTTTTCCTTGTAAAATATAGTTTTTAATGTTAATCTCTTGCTTGCTTAAGTTATTGATTGTAGCAACTTTTTTTATTCTTTTTAACGAGTATATATAGAAAAGTAAACTTAATACTAAGCATACTAAAACAATGTTTATCCATTTACTGACGGCATATTTTTTCAAAGACATCTTCAATGTTTGTACCGCTAATTTGTTTTCCAAAAAGATATATTCATCATGATTAATATCGCTTGATTTTAATTCTTCTAAGAGATTAATATAATAACTTGTGTTTAGTAAAATATCTTTATCGAGTAATTTTTTATTGTTAAGTTCTTTAATACTAAACAATTTTACCGCTAAAATTTGAAGTGAATCTTTAGAATAAATGCGTATTTCATTTAAATACTTCTTTTGATTAGATATACTTGCATTTAACTGGTTTTTAAAATTTTTTAATTTTTGCCATTCCAGGTCTATCTGGTTTGTGTTTTTAAAAATGGAAAATGGCATATCACTTTTTTGAAAAAATATGGAGTCATTATTTGATAGAATAAAGTCCTGAGAAATAATTTGATTAGCTGTATTATGGTTGTTTAAGTATATGAAATATAATTCTTGCTTTTCAGAGAGAGTTTTATTTAAATTGAAAAAACCATTTTCATCAATTGGAATAGTTGCAATAATTTTTGAATCTTTCTTAGAAGAAGGTTTGTCTCTATTAAATTGAGCTAAGAATACTGATTGTTGGTTTTGTAAACCATCATTAATGGGTATATAACCAGATATATTGCTTTGGCTATAAGAGTTACTATTATAAAAGGCTAAAAGTAAAAAAATAAAACACTTACTTATTTTTAAAAAACTAAACTGACTATATATTTTTTGTTTCATTGTTGATTTTTAGCCATTTTTGATAACGATTTTGTACTATAATTTGTGCGACCTAAAAACCGAAGATTTTTCGGTTGTAGCAAATTGCTTGTTGCATGTTTGTCGGTTTGTATTAGTTCAAATTTAAACATAAGTTTTACCTATTGTGCCAGTTGTAAAACACTAATATATAAAAATTTGTAAAAACGGATAAGAATTTAATGAGCAATTTTTAAATTTTATTTCTAAAAACAGATTTTTTATTTGTAAAACTAATTTTCATCAGAATAAAATACATGGCCATCAACTATTATTGCCGGTGCTGTGTATTTATGCTCTTGAACTTTTCCTATGGCCATAATATGCAATACTGTCCAACCTTTTGCTTTTAGATAATCGGACACCATTGAGCGATGACATCTCCACCAAACCGCTTCGGAACACATATAAGCCGTGGTTTGCTCTAAAGCGATATGTTCCAAGTTAATAACAGCATTTTCAAATGCTTCAGTTTCCATATAATCCGCATAACCTTTGAATGAATCATTGTTCCATCGGTTATTTTTTGAATCTTTTTTCACCTTTCTTCTTCCTCCCAAATCAGCCAGATGCAGGTATTGTATTCCAGTTTCTTCTAAAGATAATTGCAAATTTTCTTTGTTGAAGTGTGGAAACCTGCGTGAACCGGGCAAACTTCGTATGTCTGCAAGAATTTTAATATCAAAAGATTGAAGCATATCCAAAAATTCTTTGAGACTATGGGTAGAGTGTCCAATGGTATAAATGGTTGGTGGCTTCATTGAATTCATAAGAAATTATTCAATGTTAATATATACTTGTCAATATAAATCTGTTTTTCTTTTGACTTATATTGCTGGATGTATCGTGGATGTTCAAGGATTTTTAAATTGCCAAACAAATTAGCTTCTTTGTTTAACTTTTGAATAAAATTTGCATTTTTCTTTCCCAGTATAAAAACTTCCGAAGTATCTAATCCCATATTGATGTTTTTTTTCAAGGTCGAAATCATATAATCTTTCACCATTTCAAAAAGAACAGGGTCATCATAATAATTGGCATTCAGCCATTTACCGTCTTTTGTTTTCCGAACAATGGCTAAAGGAAATGGCGAATTGATATAAAATTGTTTATAAAAATCTTTTGCTCCACCAAATTCAGCAATCATATCATACAAAAAAACAGAGGAAACTTCGTGTGTATGTGACGATTGCATTTTAATACCGCAAGCACTTTCCAGGCGTTTGGTATCCGTAAATGGCACACCAGTTACGCCAGCTCCATGACGGCTTGGATTAATACCGATGATGAATTTCCGCTGATTTGAGTCGTGGTAAAATTTATGATAAAACTGTTGCATGACTTCCATTGTTTCAGGATTGTCCAAGTAAGGGTTAATCACGCGAAAATCTTTCGGCAGTTTATCCGAATAGTGTAAATCACGGTTGAAATCAATCACTTTTTCTCCAAAGGTTTTTGACATAAGAATTTCATTTATTTTTCTATTCTGCAAATGTTTTCAACATATTCATTGAAGAATTAGGATTTAATAGGTGTTGTTGGGCGACTTGGGTTTAAAGGTCTTAAAGTGATTTCATCCACTAATAAATTATCTGGAGTTTCTAAAAGATGAACTATCAATGCTGCAATTTCATTGGGCTGTAACATATTGTGGTTGGCTTTTATACCTGAATCTTTAAAAAATCCGGTATCTATACTTCCAGGATTTACACAAGTTACCTTAATGCCATCACCACGCAATTCCTTGAATAAAGATTCGCTAAAACCCTGCATTCCGTATTTTGTAGCTGAGTAGGCAGCACCTTCTATTCTTGTTGTTTTTCCCATGATAGAGCCAATGTTAACAATATGACAGACATTCGGATTTTGTTTCATCATTGGAACGATTGAAGAAGTGAGGTAGAATGTACCATTTAAATTGGTGTTAATCATTTCATGCCATTCCTCCAATGAAAGCTCATCTATTTTTCTGAAATAACCAACACCAGCATTGTTGATGAGAATATCAGGAAGATGAGCATCAGAAAAGGTATTTTTCATCCAAGAAGCAATTGCATTTTGTTTGGTAATGTCCATAGCAACAGGGATAAATTTATTTCCTATCTTATTCTGGATGTCATTGAGTTTTTCTACATTTCGGGCAAGTCCGTAAACTGTTGCGCCTTTTTCCACCAAAGCACTTGAAAGAGCGGCTCCTAATCCGCTGCTGGCACCAGTTATTATAGCAACTTTTTGGTTAATTTCCATTTTGCTTTTTTATTTATGAAGGTTCATTTGTTATTAATAGTAGCCGTAATATACAATAAAAAGGAGATACAGATATTTTCAATAATTATTCATTATTTTTTGATTCCTGTATTACAAATATGCGCAACAACCTTTTCAATCTTATCAATTGTTTTATCATCGGTTAGATTGTGGCGCTTTTTGAGCCACTCTAAATCGTTACTCGCAATATGTACCTGTCCGTTTTCATCTTCCCATACCAATATTTTCATTGGAAGGTCAATGGCCGAAATTTGTTGATTTTGCATCAGCAATGTGCCTATTTCAGGATTTCCGAAGAGAAGAAGTTCGGTGGGGCGTAGTGCTAATCCTTTTTTCTGAGCCTCTTTGGCATGATTAATATGGGCAAAAACGTGCCAGCCTTCCTTCTCGATTTGCACAGTCATTCGGTTTATGGTTTCGGTTACAGAGAAATCGCTTTTCAATATTTTTAAACCGTTCATAATAGTTTGTTTTTTATTTCATCAGATAAAATAAAGTTACTAATCAGTATGATAATAACCTGTAATGCAGAGCTTTAAATTTAACCGAAATGTACGCAATGTGTTGTAAATCAACTATAATCAATATTGCGACCCTTGCTTTTTCTTTGCGACCCTTGCGGTAAAAAAAATAACCGTCTAACAATCGATTAGTTTTAAAAAATTAATATACTGACTTTCATAGCCTTTGGTGCAATTTCTGCATAGTTTAATCTTGCTTTCATTGTGTTGTATTATTATAAAACCTTGTAAAATGACAAAAATTATTTGCCAATATTAATCAGGGAAATAAACTTCATTTGGTTTTTTTCATCCTGAAACTTTCCAGAATAACTTGCAGTAATTGTGTTTGAATTGGTGTCTTTAATACCACGTGAACGAACGCAAAGATGTTCTGCATCAATAATTACGGCAATATCATCTGATTGTAATGCTTCTCTCAAACCATCGGCTATTTGGTTGGTTAGCCTTTCCTGAACCTGAGGTCGGCTGGCATAGTATTGAACAAGCCTGTTAATTTTTGACAGACCAACCACTTTTCCGCTTGAAAAATAAGCAACATGTACTTTACCAATTATTGGCAGAAAATGATGTTCGCAATAAGAATATAACGTGATATTTTTTTCAATCAGCATTTTGTTATATTGATATTTATTTTCGAAAAGTTTTGTATCTGGTTTGTTCTTGGGGTTTAATCCGTTAAAGATTTCTTTCACATACATTTTTGCAACCCTATATGGAGTTCCACTCAAGCTGTCATCGTTCAGGTCTAAGCCTAAAATATTCATTATCTCGCTGAAATGATTTTGTATTAATTCTATTTTCTGATTGTCATCCATAGCAAAAGCATCATCACGGAGAGGTGTTTCCAATGAGGTTTCCACATGGTCATCACCAATCAATTCAATGGTATTTTTATAAAAATTCATTAGGTTAAATTTTTGATTATTTTCATTACTCTTTCAACAATTGCATCACAATAAATCAGGTTAAAGTCAAAAATCTCCTCTGTCGAATAGGATTTTTCTATATTTTCTCTCAAGGTAGCTTTTGCCCTGTTTAGCCTTACTTTTACGTTGGCCTCGCTAATATTTAAAGCATCCGCAGTTTCTTTTACGTTTAGTCCGTTTACTTCGCGTAAGATAAAAACCATTCGATAATCCATCGATATTTGTAATAATGCGTTTTCAATTACAGAATTCAACTCTTTATTCATGATTGTTTTGTTAGTGTCTAATTGTTGATTATTAAAAAGAACAGATGTAGATCGCTCATTTATTTCATCATTAACAATATTTTTATAGCTCCATTTTTGCCGCTTTCTAAAACAATTATTAAGCATTATTTTAATAAGCCAAGTTTTGAAGGATGAGCGACCTTCAAACTTCAATATGCTCATATATGCATCCACATAAGTGTCTTGCATCAGGTCTTGTGTATCTTCATGGCTATAATGCTGTGCTCTTCCTATTTTGTACAGGTAAGGATTATACCTTCGGATTAATAACTCATACAATTTTGTTTGACCTTCTGTTATTTTTTGTATGATGTCAGTATCAGAATACTGCAGAATTTCTTTCATAATTTTATTTTTAGTTTTTGAAGCTATGTAAACTTCAAATTACTCTTCTACTGTCAGTTTACCCTTCATAACCACGTGAATGCTGCAATAATAGGAATCGCTTTTTGTAATTACATTTTTCCAGATAGCATCGGTGGTTAAAGGAGGAGACGCCCAAGCTTTATTATCTTCTGTTACGTCATGGGCTACAATGTCCTTATTTATCCAAATTACGGTATCTCCTTTATGTACGTTGAGTTCAGCGGGTTGAAATTTCATATCTTTAATTTCAACAACATGAGCCTGAGGTATATAACTTGGTTTGCTGTCACAACTATAAACCAATAATAATATGGGTAACAAAAAGAAAATACCGTTTTTTATAAAGTTAAAAGCCTTCATGTTTTATTTCATTTGTTTTTGAACCATTTCTGCATGTTTAAGGTGTGTATCCAAAATAGGAGATACTTTTTGCAACAAAGCCTTTAACGCTGCATTTTGAGATTGTGGTATTAATACCGTATTTACTGCTGCAATCACAGCTTTATGATAAGCTACTTCATTGTCAACATAAGCTTTGTCAAATGCTTTAGCGGATTTTGAATTGAGCATTTTCATAGTTTCCTTTGCATTGGCAAGATATTCCTTACTTACTGCGTTGTCTTGTGGTGTTACCTTTAATTTTGTAACCAATGCTACTGCCATATCAATAACAGCTTGATGGTCTGAAATCATTGTATTGGCAAACTCCAATATTTTAGGATTGTGTGATTTTTGTAATGCAATTTTTGCAAAGTCGATGTCATTTTGATTGGCCACAACGGCTATTGAAGCAATCTCAGCATCAGAAAGTGTTGAGGTTTCTTGTGCGAATACCTTAGATAAAGGAGTAATGAAGAGTAAAACTGCGCCCGTTACTAAGGCTGCTTTTTTAAGATTTTTCATTTTAAATAGATTTAATGTTTATACTTATATGTTTATATTATATATAGAGTGGGGCTATTACGAAAAGGTTACAAATTATTTCTTGTTTTATAAGAATATGTTCTGTAAGTTTAAAAAACGTCTTACTTAACTTGGGACGTCAGTTTGTCCTTCATAAGTCGGACTGGCTGTGTGTAAGCAGGTTAGTTGGTTTTGCTGATATTCGAAACGCACATATTTCCAGTCTTTTGCTTTCAAAAAGTATGACAATGCATAAACCGATAAGGCTTCTGACATCGGTTACCGCTTTAATCTGGAACGATTTCAGCATTGCAATAAATTCATTTAGGCTGTGGGTTGAATGACCGATTGTCCAAATGTCTTTATATTGCTGATTAATTCACATTTGTGAAATTGAAGAATCATCAATCATATCAGAAAAGTCAATTATAAAGCTTTGATGACTCCACAGGCAACCGGAACCGTAATAAAAGCAGGTACTCCGGGTAGCGATTTCACAGAATCTGGCAAAGAGGCTTCTTCCGGAATACCGTGAATAAATATTATGCGATCTTCTAAAGAAAGTTGATCAATTCCGTACTCTTTTTTAACGGCAGCCTCAAGTTTATCCATAGGGATAGTCATATTGTAGGTAATCAATCCATTCGCATCTGCAATAGGATAACTGTCGCTCTTTATAACCAAATCTATAGGCGCACCGTTGAATGGTACCAATGTTTTTCCAGAATACGCATGCGTTTCGATAAGATCGATAACGCCATCATTATTAGTATCTGCTTCAGGTGGAGGGCAAGTACCTTTCTCACCGCTGATGAATCCATGAATATGTTGCAAATGCATCATATTTGGCGCAAGTCCTTTGACCACCAAACTAATATTAAGTTGACCATTGGCAATGATGAAGATAGCTTGTCCAGATACTTCGCCTTTTGTAAGCTCCGGATTCATTTCTTTGATTTCTGAGACATAAGCCTTTTGAGTTTGTCCGTTTGTTGTACCCACTGCAAAGGAGGTAAACAAAAGCAAGATGATAAAATTGAGATTTTTCATTTTAAATAAATTTTAATGTTTATAATGTTTATACTTATATTTGTTTTTGAAGCATTTCTGCATTTCGGGCAAGGCCATAAACAGTTGCACTTTTCGCTACAAATGCAATTGCAATGGCAGCACCCAATCCACTGCTGACACCAGTTATTATCGTTGTTTTTTTAGCTATTTCCATTTTGCTAATTTTTAGTATGCCCATCAATTAACTGATTTCTCAGTTTCATTAGGCGATCGCTTAGGCCTACTTTATACAAGTGCGGATATTCAAATCGTTTGTGTTCATCAGGCAATTGGGATATCCTGAATTTTCGGTAATCGGAGATTTCGTGGATGCTCTTTTTATCAATGATAAGTTCTCCATTTTCAACTACTTTTCCTGCAATCATTTCATTTTTAAGTCCCTTCACCTGCATATTGCGATCGGGGTTTTGAGGATGAAAAATGGTATGTATTTTCTGCTCGTCTTCATTGGTAAGAGCGATGGCATCCGCATAAAATTTATTATTATCATCAAAATAGCGTACTACTTTCTTCTCGTCAGGTAAGGTTATTTTAATCAGGTCTTCAGATAGCTTTATGGTAGGTCGGTTGTTGATAAGGCTTAATTTATAAACGCCATCAAGTGCAGCATCGCTTTTGCCGGTAACCAGACTGGTGCCAACTCCAAACCAATCAATAGGCGCACCTTGCTCAATAAGGCTTTTAACGAGGTATTCATCCAGCTGATTGGAAGCTATAATCTTCACATAAGGCAAGCCTGCCTGATCCAATTGCTGTCTGGCCATCATAGACAGATATGAAAGGTCTCCACTGTCAAGCCTAATGGCCGAAAGTTGATAACCTGTCTGCTCCATTTCCTTGGCTACAGTAATGGCGTTTGGCACTCCTGATTTCAGGGTATGATAGGTATCAACCAGTAAGATACAATTTTCAGGATGAGCCGTTGCGTATTTTCTGAAGGCTGTGAGTTCATCTTCAAAACTTTGGATCCACGAATGAGCCATCGTTCCAGAAGAATTAAGGTGGTACTGAAATGCGCTGTAAATGTTTGAAGTGCTATCCACTCCGCCAATTATTGCTGCCCTGCTGGCTTGTATAGCTGCCCAGCCCTGTGCCCGTCGCATTCCAAATTCCATCAATAAACTGTTGCCTGCCGAATGTCTAAGCCGGTTGGCCTTTGTTGCAATAAGTGATTGAAAATTGAGGACATTGAGGATGATGGTTTCCACCAACTGCGTTTCAATAATACTCCCTTTAACCCTGACTATGGGTTCATTCGGAAACACGATTTCTCCTTCAAGCGGTGCAAAGATGTCGCCCCTAAACTGGAAATTTTTCAAGTATTCTAAAAAATCGCTGTTGAATCCTCTATGATGCAGATAATCAATTGCGGAACTGTTATATTTAAAATTCCCAATCATTTCAAGTAAATCCTGAAGACCTGCAAAAACAGTAAATCCAGAGCCAAAGGGATTTTTCCTAAAAAAATAGTCAAAATTCGCGATGTCCTCCTGCCTCCCTGATTTGAAATAACCTTCGGCCATTGTCAGTTCATAATGGTCGGTGAACAGACCTAAATATTTATCTGCTAAATCCATGTTTGTATAATTAATATTTTATTAGCAATGACAGAATGGGCATAAATGTCTTCTGAACGCATTTCTGCAGGTGCCCAAATAGGAGTCGTTATTTTGTGAGCGAGTTCTTTGGTTGATTTTGGATAAAAATTGCCTGATTTCATAGTGAAATATTTTAGTTATTTCTGAACTAAAAAAAACACGAAAATTAACCGTCTAAATCAATAAGGATAAATTTCTATTGATGAAATGCGATTTTAACAATGTAAAGATAATTAAAAAAGTTAAGTCGGACAAGTTTGTCCTAAATAAAATTAAAACTTTAAATGATGCTGTTAATTTGTAGGGGATAAATCATCAATGTATAATGGAAGCGTTAAAATTTGAACCTTAGCACGACTTTCATATAATAAAGAAAAAGAAGAGGATTTAAATATTTCACAAAACACACACCCTAATTACAACAAACAAAATATAAATTCTATGCAAAAAAAATCAGCTTAGGAATATTGATTGCACAATGATGTATTAACTAATCCTGCAAAACGGGAAATCAATTTAGAGCGTAAAAAAATGTTAGAATGAATAGAAGAAGGAGAGTTTCTGATATTGATAATCTGAGTTAAAATTCTTATTAGAATTTTAAATAAACAGACCACACTTTAATCAAGCGAAAAAATAGGTCATTATCCTGCAGATAGGCATATCTAACTATAATCTTATCATTATAATACTTTACAGCAACTTGCCCATTTTGGTGTGATATTTATTTTAGCACCGCTTGCTATACTCACCGGCTTGGCTATGTTATCTGTCATAGAAAACCGGTTTCACGGTTATCCAAAATTGTTCGGTAACAGACAAAGTGCCCATTCCATTCATTTCTTAGTGATGATTTCTTTCATTTTTTAAATTGTTTTTGAAGCAATTTTTAAAATATTAAAATTTTAAGTTTTATTTAGGACAAGTTTGTCCGATTTTATTTTTCTTTTAATTACCTTTATGCTATTAAAATTGTATTTCATCAAAAAGAAATTTATCATTTGCCGATTGAGACGGATAATGTTCATGTTTTTGAGTTTATAAATAATTAAAATATTTTATTGTGAAATCAGACAATTTATATCTAAAAGCGACCAAAGAACTTACAGGTAAAAAAGCAGCATTAGCACTTAAAAACATTGAAGTCTGGCAAAATTTCAGCAAAACTATGTTTGGGCCTTGAATAAAACCATTGAATTGATAAAACCAGATTCTTATGTAACTGCAGTTGCTTTTTTCACTTTGGCGAAGGTTTTATAGTAGAACTTATTAGGATACGCACACACTTGACAACTGCATGGAATCTGGCTCCATACTTGTATAGAAAATGAATTACAAACCCCATTCACTTAGACATGGAGTACCGCTGAGGTTATCGATTGAAATTCAGTTTGGCTATGAAATGGTAAAATGAATAAAAAATCGAATTTGTAAAGTCAGCTAAATATTTAGGCAAAGGTTCGGTGGAAAAAATGAAGATGATGAATACTTTGATTTATTGGCAAATAGTTAAATAATTAAAAAATGGAAAATAGGAATTCCTCATTTAAAATAAGCGACCATGTGAAATGGAATTCGGAGGCAGGAAGTGTTTCAGGCAAAATTATAAAAATACATACTGCCGATTTTGATTATAAAGGTTACACCCATCACGCAACTTTAGAAGATCCTCAATATGCCATACAGAGCGACAAGACCGACCATGTTGCAGTACATAAAGGAAAAGCATTAACGAAATTAAATAAATGATATGAATACGATTAGATGTTTGTTCTTAGATATTGGAGGTGTACTACTTTCAAACGGATGGGATTACGGATTTAGACAGCGGGCCGTTGCGCATTTTCACTTGGAGGCAGATGAAATGGAAGAACGTCACAGGCTTCTGTTTGTTACTTATGAAGAAGGAAGGATAACGCTCGATGAATATCTTGATAAGGTTGTGTTTTATACAAAGCGCGATTTTACCCACATCGAATTCAAAGACTTCATGTTCTCTTTGTCCACACCTGATTTGGAGATGATTGCCTTCATAAAAAAATTAAAATTGCAATATGGGCTAAAAGTTATTGCAGTTAGCAACGAAGCAAGAGAATTAAATGCTCACAGGATAAAAACCTTTAAGTTGAATGAGATATTTGATTTTTTTGTATCCTCATGCTATGTTCATCTGAGAAAGCCAGATGCAGCTATTTTTCGTCTGGCAATTGATGGCATCCAAGTGCCTGTGAATGAAATCGTGTATATTGATGACATGCAAATGTTTGTAGATGTTGCTAAGGACATGGGTATCACCAGCATTCACCATATAGATTATCTATCAACCTCCAAAGCATTAGCAGTTTTGGGGTTATCTGTCAAACAGAAAAAGTAGAATATGAATAACGACGACTGCATATTAACCATTAATGGAGATTTTTCCAGTATTAAATTTTCTCTACACAAAGCAAATACTTAAAATAATTTAAAATATAATTAGATGAAGACAGAAATTACTGATACCCCCGTTGATACCTTATCTTCGGAATTACTTCAAAAAATAAATGCCTACTGGCGAGCAGCTAACTATCTTTCTGTCGGCCAAATCTATTTGCATGATAATCCCTTGATGAAAGAACCTCTAAAAGTTGAACATATCAAAAAAATGTTGCTCGGTCATTGGGGAACCACTCCAGGACAAAATTTTATTTATGTGCATCTCAACCGCATCATAAAAAAATATGATTTGGATATGATTTATATTTCGGGACCTGGACATGGTGGCCCTGCAATCGTTGGCAATGTTTATCTCGAAGGAACTTACAGTGAAGTTTATCCCAATATCAGCCAGGACGAAGAAGGATTAAAAAAATTGTTTACACAATTTTCATTCCCCGGTGGCATACCAAGTCATGTATCTCCTGAATGCCCCGGCTCTATGCATGAAGGCGGTGAACTTGGTTATTCGCTAAGCCACGCATTCGGCGCTGCGTTTGACAATCCTGATTTAATTGTTACATGTGTGATAGGTGATGGCGAAGCAGAAACAGGGCCACTGGCCACTTCTTGGCATTCCAATAAATTTTTAAATCCGGTTACGGATGGCGTGGTGCTTCCAATCCTACATCTCAATGGATATAAGATTGCCAATCCAACCGTACTTGCAAGAATACCCGATAAAGAACTTTTTGATTTAATGAAAGGTTATGGATGGAAGCCTTATTTGATAGAAGGTGATGATCCAATGCAAATGCATGAGAAGATGGCTAAACTTTTAGATACGGTAATTTCGGAAATCAAATCAATCAAAAAGAACGCCATTGAAAATAAGAACGGAGAACGACCTTGCTGGCCAATGATTATTTTTAAATCGCCAAAAGGTTGGACGGGTCCAAAGTTTGTGAATGGGCTACCAGTTGAAGGCACCTTCCGTGCACACCAAGTCCCTATAACAGATCCTGCCACAAATCCTGAACATTTGAAACAATTAGAAGAATGGTTAAAAAGTTATAAGCCTGATGAGTTGTTTGATAAGAAAGGAAAGTTGAAACAAGAATTAGCAGAGCTGGCGCCAAAAGGTGAAAAACGTATGGGTGCTAATCCTCAAACCAATGGCGGCAAAATTTCGCATAATCTCATTATGCCCGATTTTCGTGATTATGCATTTGATTTGAAAACCCGCAGCGAAACAGGGCCCGGCGACACTTTAATATTGGGCAAATTTGTAAGAGACATTATAAAAGAGAATCTTGAAAAAAGAAATTTTCGGCTGTTTGGCCCTGATGAAACATTGTCTAACAAATTGAATGCAGTTTTTGAAGCTACCAATCGCCAATGGGAAGCGGAAACCATTGAAACAGATGAGTTTCTCAAAAAAGATGGTCGGGTGATGGAAATGCTTAGTGAACATCAATGTGAAGGCTGGCTGGAAGGATATATTCTCACGGGACGGCATGGGCTATTCAATTGTTATGAAGCTTTTATTCACATCATAGATTCTATGTTTAACCAACATGCAAAATGGCTGAAGGTTACATCCGAACTTCCTTGGCGTAAAAAATTGCCTTCATTAAATATACTTCTTGCATCGCACGTTTGGCGTCAGGATCACAATGGATTTACGCATCAGGACCCGGGATTTATAGATCACGTGGTAAATAAAAAAGCGTCTGTGGTTCGTGTGTATTTACCTGCTGATGCCAATTGTCTTTTATCTATAATGGATCATTGTTTCCGTAGCCAGCATTATGTAAATGTAATCGTAGCCGGCAAACATCCTTCTCCGCAATGGTTATCTATGGAGGAAGCGATTGTTCATTGCACCAAGGGAATTGGTATTTGGGAATGGGCAAGCAATGATGAAAGCAAAGAGCCAGACGTGGTAATGGGTTGCGCCGGAGATGTGCCTACGCTCGAAACTTTAGCAGCAGTATCTATTTTAAGAGAAAAATTACCTGAGTTAAAGATACGTGTGGTAAATGTAGTTGACTTGATGAAGCTGCAACCTGAAAGCGAGCATCCACATGGGCTCAGTGATGAAAATTTTGATGCATTGTTTACTAAAGATAAACCGGTAATATTTGCATTTCATGCCTATCCATGGTTAATTCACAGGCTTACTTATCGACGCACCAATCATGATAACATTCATGTGCGTGGTTATAAAGAAGAAGGCACTATTACTACACCTTTTGATATGACTGTAATGAATCAATTGGATAGATGGGATTTGGTTCAGGACGTGATTGACAGGCTGCCACAGCTAAATGATAAAGGCGCTTATTTGAAGGAAGAAATGAAAAACAAACTAATCGAACACAAAATGTATATCAGAAAGAATGGGATTGACATGCCTGAAATTATTAATTGGAAATGGAATCACAAAAAAATATAAAAGAAGAAATTACAGACCCTAAAACAAGAATTACAAGTATTGGTGTCGCGTCTGACCATGGGGGATTTGATTTGAAAGTACAACTGGTTGCGTTGCTAAAAACTGCCGGTTATGAAGTAAAAGACTTCGGTGCTCACCAACTTAATGACGGTGATGATTTTCCCGATTATGTTATTCCGATGGCAAAAGCCATAGCAAATAAAGAATTCACACGAGGGATAGCCATTTGTGGCAGTGGTGTTGGAGCTTGCATTGCAGCCAATAAAATTGTGGGTGTACGTTCAGCCTTAATCACTGATTCTTTCTCTGCCCATCAGGGAGTAGAGGACGACAATATGAATATAATGTGTTTAGGTGGTCGGATTACAGGACCTTCACTGGCTTGGGAATTGGTACAGCTATTTCTCAATGCCAGATTTAAAAATGAAGAGCGCTTTCTGCGACGTCTTGGCAAAATTACCTTATTGGAAAAAAATAAAAATTAAAAAAACGAGATGAATAAGCAACTATTAAAAGAAACGATTAAACAATTATTTGCTGATGGTAAAGGATTGCTTGCTATGGATGAAAGTACGGGCACTTGTAATAAACGTTTTGCGGAAGTAGGTATTCCTCAAACAGTTGAAATGTGACGTAATTATCGTGAACTACTCGTTACAACACCAAACTTACATGAAAGTATTGGTGGCGCTATTTTATATGATGAAACGATTCGCCAACAAACAAAATCTGGAATTCCCATGATTGATGTTTTAA
>JBAZGP010000032.1:0-16836 GCA_041652835.1 Lutibacter sp.
AAATGGTTTAAAAGTGAAGATTTTCCTAAAACAAACTGGAATTTGAAAAAATGGATTTGGGAACCCAAATTGCTCATGAAAGGCTTTTTTAAAATGACATTTTTAAATCATGTTACCGTACTTTCGGGTGTTGGCGTTGGTGGAGGTTCTTTAACTTACGCCAATACATTACCAATTCCAAAAAAGGATTTTTTTATTTCCGGAAGTTGGGCAACATTAAACAATTGGGAGGAAGAACTCAAACTACATTATGATACGGCATATAAAATGTTGGGTGCGGCAACCAATCCAAAATTGCATGCAGCGGACAATGTTATTAAAGATATAGCCAAAGAAATTGGAAAAGAAACTTTTTTTGAAGCTGTAAAAGCAGCGGTGTATTTTGGAGAAGCAGGACGTACGGTTGAGGATCCTTATTTTGAAGGAAAGGGACCCGATAGAACTGGCTGTACGCATTGTGGTGCGTGTATGACAGGTTGCAGGTACAATGCTAAAAACACATTGGATAAAAATTATTTGTACTTGGCGCAACAGTTAGGAGCTAAAATTTTGGCTGAAAAGGAAGTGTACAATGTTTCAGCTATCGAGAACGAAGATGGTTCTGATGGTTATAAAATAGAATTTAAATCGAGCATTGGGAAAAAGGGGAAAGGCAGTTTTACTACAAAAGGTGTAATTTTTTCAGGTGGCGTTTTGGGTACAGTTCCTTTATTGTTAAAGCTTAAACAAAAATCGCTTCCAAATTTATCGGAAAAAGTGGGTTGCAACATCCGCACAAACAATGAATCTTTATTATTGGTTACTTCAACAGAAAAACATTCAAAAGATTTTTCTAAAGGGTTGGCCATTGGTTCTATTTTGCATACCGATGAAAATAGCCATTTGGAGCCTGTTCGTTATGGAGATGGCTCAAGCTTTTTTAGAATGTTGACCATACCTGTTGTTCATCATAAATTTGCTGTGGTTAGGGTGTTGGGAATTTTAGGCTTGGTTATAAAACATCCAATAAAATTGTTGAAAACCATTTTTATTAATAATTACGCAAAACGAACTACGGTTTTACTGTTTATGCAAACATTAGACAGTACGCTTCGTATTAAACTTGGTAAAATAACCCGAATGAAAACGGAAAAGGAGGAAGGGCAAAAGCCAAATGCTTTTATTCCTGAAGCATTGACTTTAGGAAAAAGATTTGGTAAAATTGTGAAGGGAATTCCTTACGCTAATTTTACAGATGTTTTGCTCGGAACACCTACAACTGCTCATATTTTGGGCGGTGCTGTTATGGGAGAAAATATTTTAGAAGGCGTTATAGATAAAAATTGCAATGTATTTGGTTATAAAAATATGATGATTTGCGATGGCTCTATAATTTCGGCAAATCCTGGCGTAAATCCATCTTTGTCAATTACCGCAATTTCCGAATATGCGATGGGTAAAATTCCAGTAAAGGAATCTTAATTTGTGTGTATGAGTTGTCGCAATTAATGGCGAATTCTTGTGTTCTATTCAAAACTTATGTAAAATAGATAGGATATTACTAACTTTACACAAAATATTAATTATAATAATTTAAATACAATATAACTAATTAAAAACAAAAAAAAATGATAGGAAACTATGAAATTAACGTCAAGGGAAACAAAATTCAATCTAAATACTATTTTGCACCTATTAATCCAGGATTAGCTATTAACGGAAATCCAACATCACAATTTATTAATTTTCAAAAAACTAGATCTGGAAAAGGTATTGGAATTAATTATGTTGGTAATATTTCTGTATCATCTGAATTAGTTACTAATAAAAACACCTTATATATTAGTAATAAAATGCAGGGATATAAAAACTTAGTTTTTGAAATAGAAAAAAATGGAACTTTGTCCGGAGCTCAAATTGGAAGTGTAAAATCCAAACAAACTCCTTTAAGGAAATGGAAAAATAAAAATCAAGACCAATATATCGCTTTAGTTCAAAATGAAATAAGTTCGCTATCAATTTCTGAAATTGATACTATCATAAAAGATTTCCAAAATGGAATTATTATATTGAAAAAGCTTGGTTTTAAAGTCATTCAAATACATGCAGCGCATGGTTATTTATTAAACAATTTTTTAAGCAAGACTTTTAACGTTAGGACTGATATATATGGGAAAGACCCCACTTTAATCATAAAAAAAATAATTGATGGTATCTCTAATGAATTAGATGATATAATCTTGGATTTAAGGATAAGCTTATTTGAAAATGAAATTCTAACAAATTTAGATAGTGAAAGTAAAGAATTTTTGGATTCCATTTATGCTATAGAAGGTATAGATATGATAAGTATTTCAAATGGAATATACAATTATTCTAAACATTTAATTTATCCTAATCAACATTATAAAAATGGTTTTATGCTGGATGTTCTTTTTGATTACATTATTAATAAAAAACAAAAAGTATGGAATATTAGTGGAAACATTAAAGATTTGAGGTTAATTAACAATAATGATAAGCACATTTCATTTTCTATTGGAAGAGCATTAATCGCTGATGATAGGTTTGTTGAAAAATCGATTAATAACAAATTTTATAGCATTAAACATTGTAATAATTCTAATTATTGTCACTACTATTCGCGGGGCAAAGAATCAATCGAATGTGGTGTAAATCCTAAACTGTATTAAACAATAATATGAAAATTAATAAAATAAAAGAACTGTGCAGAGACGAATACAATGATGAAGTTAAAAACAGGGGTACTGATTGGCGATTTATGAAATTAACAACTTTTGCCGATTTAATTCACATAGAATCTATCGATGTGATAAAAACGACAAATCCAAAAAAAAAGTTACTTCACTTAATAAATATTGCTAATTTATCAATAAAAGCATTGATACAAATTGAAAATGGTATAGTAAAATTAACTGATAATTATGAAAATGACAAGGGTAATATATATTTATCTGTAACTGACGCACTTAATTTTTATGATAATGTCTGGTACAATCAAGACATAGATGTGCTAACATCCGACATAAACAATAGAGAAACAATTCAAGAAATAACAAAATATTCCTTATATCACAAAAAAGGAATTACAGGCAATTCAAGTTCATACTTCAGTTATATATTATCTATTAGCATAAATTTAATAAACAACTTAGTTCAATGAAAAAAGCAAAATTTATAGTATTCGAAGGAATTGATGGCTCAGGTAAATCAACAATCAGTAATATGCTTTTTGAAAAGATTAATTTACATATTGGGAATATATATAAAACATTTGAACCTACTGACAGTCCTATTGGTTCAGTCATTAAAAATATACTTAACAAACGGATTATATCTGATGACAAAACGATTGGCGCACTGTTTCTTGCAGACAGGTTAGATCATATACAAAACCCAATAACGGGCATGTCAAATTATTTAAATAAAGGAATGCATGTCATCTCAGATAGATATTATTATTCTTCATATGCTTATCACGTCCCTATGTTATCTATGGATTGGGTTATTAATGCAAATAAAGTTTGTGCTGATTTATTGAGACCAGATATTGTATTTTATTTTGATATCTCTGCTGATGAAAGTATGAGACGTTTAAGTTCAACCAGAACATTTCTTGATTTATTTGAAACAAAAGAAAAAATGGTGCAAGTAATCCTTAACTATAAAGAAGCTATTAAAAGAGAAGGAAAGAAAGATAATGTTGTTATTATTGATGCTCAAAGGAATATAAATGAAATCTTTGATGAAGTTTGGAAAATTACATCCAAACTATTAGAAATTAAATCTAATTGACCTGAATACTTGACAAATAAAAAACAATCAAAATTTTGGTGTAGCACACTCAGTCAGTATTATTAGCTAAAATTTATTGTGGCAAAAGTGATAAATAATGAAATGAAAAAAATGATTGAGAATTGAATCGGTTAAATTTTGAGTAATGAAACGAAAAACTGAGCAAAACGAAATCTAAAAAGAAAAATTGTAACAAACTGATAAATATTTCTGACTTTTCTTATCATAACAGATTTTGAGAGTTGAAATGCAAAAACCAATTGAAACGAATTGAATTTTCAACTGTAAAAATAATTAGAATAAAAGCCACTAAATTGCAACAATGCGCATAAAAAATTGCTTAATTCAATAAAGTAGAATGTTTATAAAACAAAAAAATATTAAATTTAAACATCGGAAAATTACGTTATCAATTTTAGTTTCTGTATTTCAAATTCGAAATTAATAATAGCTTTGGCAGCTTCAAACAAATCATTTTAGATACTTAAATTGATAAAGAAAAATTCTAAATTAAGTGTTTTAGGGGAGTTATTATGTTAACTTTTGGTTTAGTCATTTTTATTTTTGGTTGAATATCGTATTTTGAATAATAAATATATAATAGTTATGTTATTAATAATAAAACAGTTATATATTATATTTTATTTAAAAACAGCGATAAAATAGTTATGAACATCGGAAAATTAATGTTGTAAATGGTTTTTGATTTTAGTAAGTTTGGAAATAATATATTAAAAAAAGCAAAGTTTATGTATAATTCAAAAATAACAGGTCTTGGTTTCTACGTTCCTGACAATATTGTCACCAATGATGATTTAGCCAAAATGATAGATACCAATGATGAGTGGATTCAAGAAAGAACAGGAATTCAAGAACGAAGATGGATTAAGGAAGGAAGTGAGGATTCATCTTCTGTTATGGGCGCAAAAGCTGCACGAATCGCCATTGAAAGGGCAGGACTTACAAAAGATGATATTGATTTTATAGTTTTCGCAACCTTAAGTCCCGATTTTTATTTCCCTGGATGTGGTGTTCAATTGCAGGAAATGCTCGATATGAAAACAATTGGAGCACTTGATGTTAGAAACCAATGTTCGGGTTTTATTTATGCACTTTCTGTTGCCGACCAGTTTATTAAAACAGGAATGTATAAAAATGTGTTGGTGGTTGGAGCTGAATTTCATTCGGGTGGATTGGATAAAACAGACAGAGGCAGAGGGGTTACGGTTATTTTTGGTGATGGAGCAGGAGCGGTTGTTTTGTCAAGAACGGAAGACAATAATAAAGGGATTTTATCTACCCATTTACATTCCGAAGGAAACATGCCAAAGAATTAACAGTTTTGGCGCCGAGCATTATACATTGGGTTCCTGAAATTTTAGCGGCCAATGATGAAAATGATGAGTCATATTTCCCTTATATGAACGGTACATTTGTGTTTAAACACGCGATTGTACGTTTTTCTGAAGTGATTAATGAAGGTTTGGAAGCAAATAATTTAACTGCCTCAGATATCAATTTATTTATTCCTCATCAGGCAAATTTACGTATTTCTCAGTTTGTTCAGAAAAAATTGAGATTGAGTGATGACCAAGTGTATAACAATATTATGAAATATGGAAATACCACTGCGGCATCTATTGCTATTGCACTTACTGAAGCTTGGGAAATGGGAAAAATTAAAGACAATGATATTGTAGTTTTGGCTGCATTTGGTAGTGGATTTACCTGGGGAAGCGTAATTATTAGGTGGTAAAAAGCCTTGTAACTCCCGAAGGGGGAATTTTGAAATATTAAATATTAGATTTGTTTAAAAAAAGCAACTATTAAAGACAACAAATATTTTTCTGTCAAGGTAAAATCGAATTCCCTTTCCTTGGAAAGGGCTGGGGATAGGAAAAAATAAGAGCCTCTAAAATGCAAGTTTAGAGGCTCTATCAAAAAGACTATTAATTAACTAATTCAAATAATTATAATATTCTCTTATTGTCTTTACAGCATTTGCATGCTTTATGGGGTTGTTTATTTATAGGTACAAATTTATCGCTTTAAGATCTTTAATGCGTTAATAATTAGTTAATTAAATGTCAACAAAATCACAAAGTTTTCTACAGGAAATCAACTGTCGTTTGTGTTTCATTTCTATCTTTAGCTTATAATTTATTACTTTCCTTTCCTTTACTAAATTTGTAATCATCATCTTTAAGTTATTGAAATGCTTTGTTATTTAGTAGACGTGGAATTATGGATTATGTTACAATTATTGTTTAATTTTAACTAAATTTGAAATATGGAAAAAAGAACATTGGTTTTGGGTGCTTCCACAAACTCAAACAGGTATTCGTATTTAGCGATAAACAGATTGTTGGATAACAAACATGAAGTTCTCGCAATAGGCAGAAAAGAAGGTGAAGTCAGTGGCGTAAAATTCTCGACAGAAAAAGTAATGTTTGAAAATATTGATACGGTGACACTGTATTTAAATAAAAAAAATCAGGAAGATTATTATGACTATATCATTGCTTTAAATCCGAAACGCGTGATTTTTAATCCAGGAACTGAAAACCCAGAATTGGAAGATTTATTGACAAAACATAATATTGTTTTTGAGGAAGCTTGTACGTTGGTATTGCTGAGTATTGGTGAGTACTAGCTTTGCGATAAATAATGTAATATAGTCGCTTTTTATACTTCTTTTTAAGAGAAAATAGTTTAATGCAACCTTGTATTATTTTTTAACAGTTATAATTTTCGGGAACAATTAGCACAGGTATTTTAAGTCTTTGAAGCAGTTTTTTTTCCAGACTTCCTATAAATAAATGTTCAAGAAAGTAATGTGAATGATGACCTATAATAAATAAATCGGGTTTCCAATTGTTGATGGCAGCCGTGATTTCATCCATGGGCAAACCGATGGTTTCTATATCGTTAATTTTAATATCCGGATTATCCTTTTTAATCTTTTCAGCCAATTCCACTGCCCTTTGCTTTTCGTATTCTTCAATTTTAACAGGTAAAACTCCCGCATATACATTTCCTATTGAAAAACGGATTACATAAATAATTTCTATTTCTGCCTGCATTTCTTTTGCCAATTTAATGGCATAATTTGCTGCGTTTGTGGCTGAAGCGCTTCCGTCAATTCCCACTAAAATTTTACGAATCATTTTCATAGAGGTGTATTTTTATTTAACATATAAATTTACTGACTTTAGTCCTCATTTCAAAGTAAACCTACAATTTTATAAAAGTAATGGATTTTAGATTCCCATAATCAGATTGTCTCTACAAATTAAACCTCTTTAAAAACAATTGTTTTTAAAGAGGTTTAATTTCTGAATTTTTTTAAATTTATAGTTTTTAAGCGGTTAAAAATTAACCGTTTCATAAGCGTAATGCAGTATGTTAAGTACTTATAATTTATGAAATCAATTAAAGCGATTCAATAAATTTCACCAATTCTTCTTTGGTTTTCCCCAATTTTACTTGAAGTTTTCCCATCATTTCATCTTTTTTACCTTCTTCATACATAAGGTCATTATCAGTTAAATCTGCATATTTTTGTTTCAGTTTTGCTTTCTGGATATTCCAGTTTCCTTTTGCCTCTGTTTTGTTCATGATATGTAATTTTATAGTGAAGTAATTTTCTCAAGTTAAAGGTAGTTATATTAATTACTGAAAGCATTACACAATTTCGATGATAATTTACAACATTCACACTATGATATTGGGTTTTAAAAAATCTAAGGAACAATTTGTTTTTATTTTAATGTAAGTTAATGTAGGTATACAATCCGTACAGCATCATTAAAATGGTAACCATAATGATATTAATGGCATAGACTAAACTGCTTTTGAATGCGGAAACCAAACGGGATTCTTCATAAAAACGACGGTGTGCTGGAAAAAAATAGAATAACATCCAAAAAATACCACAAGATTTTATAATTAAATTTAGCCAACTAAAAATTAGAGCATCGAATAAACTAAAAAATTTGTCGATAAAAAAGAGCAGTAATATCATTAAAAGTAAAAATGAAAACAAATGCAACGTAAAAATGCCGTGATCATAAAAATAATATTTTTTTTTATCATGAAAAAGCCATAGCATAAAGGCAAAAACAGGCATATATATAAACAAAACTTTGGGCAGATTGCCCACAAATGACTGACTAAATTTTTTAACAATTTCTTCGTTGGTATTCTCTTCTTTTACGGAAAGCCACTTTTTGAGAAACCAATATTCTGTTTTGGTTACTTTTGCGCCTTCTTTACCATTTTTTTGAATCCAATCGAGTTCTTTGGTGTTTTTGTAGCCAAAACCGGTGATATTTTTTGGGTCAATATCTTTTGTCGACATCAATATTTTTTTAAGAGTATCATTTTCTTTCTGGGAGATAATGCCAATTTTGGTAAGTCCATCTACACCTTTTTCATCAATCTTCAAAGAGTCCAATGCAGGAACAACTTGTTCTACCTTGTTTTTAACATTGCTTACGGTAATTTTGGCATTTTCAGGAGGAAATAACGATATCAGTAAAAAGGTCACAAAACTGGTAAAAATATACAACTTCATCGGTGGTAAAAACGACAATCGTTGTCCAGAGGTATAGGCTTTACTTACGGCAGCGGGTTTAAAAAGTAGGTAAAAAATTGTCCGCCAAAAAGAATTGTCGTAATGGGTTAAATCTTCAAAAAAATGTGTGAATAAGTGATGAAAAGTTATTTTAATTTCAGTGTTTTGCTGACCGCAATTAGGACAATAGCGCTTTTCAACTTTATGATTGCAGTTTAGGCAGTTGGTCTCAGATCGTATTGGCTCTTTGGACATTAAAGTATTTTTTAATTCATTTTGGCTAGTTGAAATTGATAGTTTCAACATTTGAAATTAAACTTAATCCATCAGCAAAAACTCAATGGTATCATAAACGGTGGACAAACATTCAGAAAATCCGATAGGATTTGTAAAACTGGGGTGGATATCCATAAATCCTAATAATGTATAAGCATTTTACAGCCCCTTTAAATTGGTTTAATGGATGCAATGAATTTAATAAGCTGGCTATTAAATTCATAAGGATTCTCCAAGTTACTTAAATGACCGGCATGTTCAATAATTCTTAATTGGGAATCTTTTATTTGACTTTGCATAAAACGTGCCACATCTGGAGGCGTGATTTTATCTTCTATACCAACTATTATAAGAACAGGTACCTTTATTTGTGAAAGTTTTCCACAGGTTTCTTTGCGTGCAGCCAAAGCATGCAAACTATTATTTAGTGATTGTGTTGATGTTTTCACAATCATTTCCCTTACAGCAGGAATTTCTTTTAAATCTCTTTTAAAAGATTCATCCGCAAATAAATTTAGGATTAAATCGTTGGCCAACTTTTCTACACCATTTTCCTTAATACTTTCAATGGTTTTGATTCTTTTTTCTTTTCCTTCGGAAGTGTCAGCGGTACAATTTGTGTCACTTAATATGAGTGCGCTAAAACGTTCGGGGTAATTTTCAATGGCGTTTAAGGCAATGTATCCACCCATGGATAAACCACAAATTATAGTTCTTTCAATTTTCAAAGCATCCATAAAAGCCAGTAAATCTTTTACAAAAAGATCGATAGAGAAATCAATATTTCCAACTTCAGAATTTCCATGACCTCGAATGTCATAAGCAATCACACGGCAGTCATTCTTTAATAAGTCTATTTGTTTGTTCCACATGGATTTATTCAAAGGGAAACCGTGAATGAAAATGATAGACGGAACTTCAGCAGAACCTTCATCGTTGTAGCTGAGGTTAATGCCGTTTACTTTTATTTTGATGTTGTTTCCTGTTTTTCTCATGAGTTTACTTTTAATACTATTTTTTAAATGCTAAGACCGAAGTAGGGAGTTCGAAGCTAAATTCACCCATAAAACCCCATTTTATGACCTTCTGCATCCCTCTTCTGCCTTAAGTTTATTTTGTTGTGTTTTCACTTTTATTAATCTTCTATGGAAAATTTTTGAAGTGAAGCTAATTACACTGCGGCACTCACAGTTTGGTTTATCAAGTAATTTTCAATACCCATCTGATCCATTTGTGCTTTTTGTATTTCAGCCCAATCAGCATGTCCTTCTTCCATACCCAATATTTTAGTCAGCAAATCGGCACTCATTTGATCACCCACTTCGCGAGCAAGTTTTATGGCATCGTTATAGGCGAGAATTGCATTAAGCTCATCATCGCTGTCGTTTTTGATAATTTCAGGAACTGTTTTTCCAATTTTTATAGCATTAAGTTTGGATACTGTAGGTGAGCCATCTAAAAAAATAATTCGTTCGATAAGCCACTCGGCATGTTTCATTTCATCCATTGCCTGTTTACGGATAGCACTATGAAGTTTGCCGTAACCCCAGTTTTCACACATTTCAGAATGTACCATATACTGGTTTATTGCCGTTAGTTCATCGGCTAAAAGTGAATTTAATACAGTGATTAATCTTGCATTTCCTTTCATTTTTTATCTATTAAAATGATTAATAATTCATAAATTTCTGAGGCTATAAAGTTCATTACTATAATAAGAGGGGTTGTTACACAATTTTTGAAAAATGTTATATATTTCACACTTTACAGGGTTAATATTGAGCATTTTTTGACTTCAATTTTTTAGCTGTAAAAAAGTTTATATCCGATTTTTATCACATTAATTGAGTTGCATAATAGAAATTGGCAGGAAATCCGCCTGTATGCCAAAAAAGAATAGTCGCATTTGAGGGTATTTTCTTTTTCTTTAGATAATCTGTCATTGCATAAAAGGCACGTCCGGTATAAACCGGATCCAAAATAATCCCCTCATGTTGTGCCAATTCTTTTATTGCGGTAGTTTCATTTTCTGTAATTACGCCATAACCAGATTCGTTATAATCGTTGATAATTTTCATTTCTGCCAGCGTGTATTCTTTTTTAATATTCAGTAAAAGTTTCCCATCATTAACAATGTTAAGCACCATTTCTTCCAAAGTCAATCCTTGTGTTTCATTTTTGTCTATACCAATAGGCATCAAATTCATATTTAAATGATACAAATCATTTCCCAAAGTAAGTCCGGCTTGCGTGCCTCCAGAACTGGAAGCAAAAAAGAGATAGTCAATTTTAAGGTTTTGTGTAATAAGTTGGTCTTTTAATTCTTTAGTGGCATTCACAAATCCCAGCGCTCCTGTAAGGTTTGATCCGCCATAGGGAATGATAAAGGGTTTTTTGCCTTCAGATTCCAGTTTATGTTTTAGAAGATTAATATTCTCACCTTTTCGGTGTTCTCCAGTGAACTGAATATGGGCGCCAAGTAAGTGCGAAAGCAATAAATTGCCATTATATTCTTCAGGAGCTGTTCCGCCCAAAAGCAAATGACATTCAAGTTTGGCTATAGCACATGCGGCCACTGTTTGTCGGCAATGATTGGATTGTTGCGCCCCGGCAGTAATTATGCAGTCGCATCCGTTATTTAAGGCTTCTTGAATTAAATATTCAAGTTTTCTGGTTTTATTTCCTCCTGAAGCGAGGCCGGTTTGATCATCTCGTTTGATAAATATGTTAAAAGGAGCATATTTTTTTGAAAGGTTTTTTAGTTGATGAAGTGGCGTAGGCAGAAACCCCAAATCAAATTTATGGTTAAGAGGCATTTTTTTTATTTGTTTTTAATTTCGGAATCAAATGCAGATCTGGTTTTAATAAAAGTTATTTTTTAATATTTGAAACCTTGTATATCCGGCTTTTTGCTTTTTAATTCTTCTTTTAATTTTTCATATTCTTTCTGGTCTATAATTTCCATTTCTTTAGCATTAAAAAAACTTCCTCAATAATAAGAAATCTCATCCTCTTTAAATGTTGCTTTTTTAGACATTATGAATCTTGATTGTTTAAATTCTTTCATTTTAAGTAGTTTTAGTTGATGTTGTTACTATGCTAAAAATTAGTTTTCATAAAAATGTAATTTGTTTTTTAAAGCATTTAATTCATTTTCAAGGTCATCTATTCTTTGTAATAAATTAAAAGCGATATCGATTCCTTCGATATTTATGTTTAATTCGTGGTGCATCCTTATCATTTTTTCAACATCAGTTATTTTCTCCTGAGGAATCCATTGTATTTGTTCCAAAGTAATGATTTGAATCAATCCAATATCATTTAAACTGCTAAAAAACGACATCTCTACTTTGTATAAGTCGCACAATTTATGCAGCGGTATTAGGTTTTTTTGGCTCATAATGTTCTTAATTTAGCAAGTTCCACAAATAATTCTTTTTCTTTATCCGTAAGGTTTATAGGTATTTTTATCAAATAAGTAATGTATAAATCGCCAAATTCACCTTCTTTTTTATAAATAGGAAATCCCTTTCCTTTCAATTTCACTTTTACGCCATTTTGAGTTTCAGGTGCAATTTTTAACTTTACTTTTCCGTCAAAAGTTGGGATAGTAATTTCACCGCCCAATATGGCTTTATACAAATCCAAATCAATTGTTGTGTGTAAATTATCATTATCAAGTTTAAAATTGGTGTTGTTTACAATAGAAAACGTAATATTCAAATCGCCTTTTGGACCACCATTTATGCCTTCGCCACCATGACCTTTTATTTTTATAACCTGTCCGTTTTTTACGCCGGCGGGTATGGTTAATCGAATATTTTTGCCGTTTACCGTTAAGGTGCGTTTATGTGTAGTGTACACATCTTTTAGGTCGAGGTGCAATTCGGCATTAAAGTCCTGTCCTCTAAATTTTACGCCACCACCTGTTCTTTCTCGGGAAGTGGAGCGTCCACCAAACATAGATTCAAAAAAATCGGAATAGTCACCACCTCCAAAATCGCCAAACGGACTTTGTTGTCCGCTTCCTTGATATTGTTGCTGCTGTTGCTTTGCTTTTTCAAATTCTTCAGCATGTTTCCAGTCTTTTCCGTGCTCATCATATTTTTTTCTATTCTCGGAATTACTCAATACTTCATTGGCTTCATTAATTTCTTTGAATTTCTTTTCCGCTTCTTTGTCTGAAGGATTTAAATCCGGATGATATTTTCTAGCCAGTTTTCGATAGGCTTTTTTTATATCACCTACAGAAGCGTTTTTATCTATTCCCAATATTTTATAATAGTCTATAAATGCCATTTTATTTGTTTGTTGAAATCTACCTAAATTTACAAAAAATATGTTTAATTGTTTATTTGTTTAGCTGTTTATTTGTTTTTAATTAGCCAATTAGCCAATTAGTCAATGTGTTTATTTGTTTAACTGTTTATTTGTTTTTATATTCAACAAAAAACATAACATTTAACTTTTCAACTTTCAACTAAAATACAACTGCCTAATTGTCACCTAAAATATTTTGGCGTGATATTCGTTTATGAAAAGTATGAGCAAAACCAATGTATCTTACAAGTGGGCCTTTAATGAATTTATTTGGCCACGAAAAAAAATTATATTTATTGGAATAATTTTAATCCTTGCTAAAAGTTTGTCAGGATTGGTACTTCCTTATGCCAGTAAAAGTTTGATTGATGACGTAATTCCGTCAAAGGATATGCACGCATTAACAATTTTGCTTGTTGTGGTTTCTTTCTCTATTTTAATTCAGTCATTAACTTCCTTTGAGCTAACCCGTTTATTAAGCGTAGAAGCGCAACATTTAATCTCGGTTTTACGTGCAAAAGTGCAAAAGAAACTACTCACATTGCCCATAAGTTTTTTCGACAACAATAAATCAGGAGCACTTGTTTCTCGTGTAATGAATGATGTTGAAGGCGTTCGTAATTTGGTGGGAACTGGATTGGTGCAATTGGTTGGCGGATCAATTACCGCAGTTATTTCATTGGTTATTTTGATAAAAATTAATGCTTTAATGACCCTTTTTGTATTGGTCCCAGTGGCGATATTTGCCTTTGTGGCCTTAAAAGCTTTTGGGTATATCCGTCCGATTTTTAGGGATCGTGGAAAAATTAGTGCAGAAGTTACTGGTAGATTAACGGAAACGCTGAATGGTGTTCGGGTAATTAAAGGTTTTAATGCCGAAGATCAGGAAAATAAAACTTTTGAAGAAGGGGTTGAACGTTTGTTTTTAAATGTAAAAAAGAGCTTAACGGCCACAGCGTTAATTACAAGTTCTTCAACTTTTTTATTGGGATTGGCTTCCGCAGGAATTATGGGAATTGGTGGCTATTTTATTATGAATAACACGATGACTATTGGTGAATTTGTTTCGTTTACGCTGTTTTTGGGCTTTATGATAGCGCCAATTGTTCAAATGAGCAATATTGGAAGCCAGTTAACAGAAGCCATGGCAGGATTGGATCGTACCCAGGAATTGATGAATATGACTGAGGAAGATGATCCTGAAGTTAGAACAGTTAAATTGGATCATATTATTGGCAATATGGTTTTTGAGGATGTTTCTTTCGCTTATGAAAAAAGTAAAGAAGTGTTGCATCACATTTCATTTGAAGCGCCATCAGGAAGCGTAACTGCTTTAGTGGGTTCATCAGGTTCAGGAAAAACAACTATTGCCGGATTGGCAGCTTCGTTTTTAATTCCTTCAGAAGGAAAAGTTTTTGTTGATGGCATTGATTTGGCATCCGTTAATTTAAGCAGTTTCAGAAGTTATTTGGGCGTAGTGTTACAAGATGATTTTTTATATGAAGGCACTATTCGCGAGAATATATTATTTCCAAGGCCAAATGCTTCCGAAGTGGAATTATTGGAAGCGGTAAAAGGCGCTTATGTCAATGAATTTACCGATCGATTTGAAGACGGATTGGATACGGTAATTGGTGAACGTGGCGTTAAATTATCTGGCGGTCAGCGTCAGCGAATTGCTATTGCAAGAGCTTTATTGGCGAATCCCAAAATTATTATTTTAGATGAAGCCACTTCAAATTTGGATACGGAAAGTGAATCCTATATTCAGAGAAGTTTACACGGCTTAATGAAAAATAGAACTACTTTTGTTATTGCGCACCGTTTAAGCACCATAAAGCAAGCCGATCAAATTTTGGTAATTGAAGAAGGAAATATTGTTGAACAAGGAAGGCATGAGGAATTGATAGCCAAACAGGGACGGTATTACGATTTGTACACTTATCAAAGCAGAATTTAAGTTATTTTAATTTTTGAGTTAACTTTGGCTATTTCTTTTTGAGAAGTTGTCTCTAATATTTAAATGGGATTTCAAAATCTTAATAAATACTTTCCTTAAATAAGCTAACAGATAAAACGCTGGTGACAAAATGAAATTTTTTCAGCAACTTTGCGCTGGTTAAAATTTGCAGATGGTCAATAAAAATCTTCCGATTAATAATGAACAGGAACAATTGTTGTTGAAGGCCAAAATTAAAGGTTTACAACAGGAATTGAATGAAATAGAACAAAAGACTTCTGCTTTTGAAGCTGTTTTACGTTCTCATCTTGAAAATGAACTTATTGAAGAGCAGGAGTTAACAGTTCTTTACAAAAAAATGCAATTTGCTAAAAAGGAAAAGCGATTTGTTCAAAAAATGCGCGGAAAAAATTTTAAGGAAGTTGAAGGGTTAAAAGTAGTCACCAAAAAGAGCCAAAATGTTAATAATGAAGGTGAACAAAAGGAAAAAAAGCGTTTGTATAGGGAAGCGATGCTTTTTGTACATCCTGATAAATTTTCTATGCATCACGAAAAAATTGAGCTTGCAACAGAAATTACCACCAAGCTTATTGAAATTTACCAAACAGGAAATTTAGCTGCGCTATTAACCTATCATACCCATATATTTAGTGGAAATGCCATGTTGCAGTTCGTAGAATTTTCTGAAAAAAATGCAACTTCCAAAGAAGATTCCTATTTACAAAATGAGCTCATAAAACTTGAAAAACAGTTGGAACTCTTAAAAACCAAACATACTTACAAAGTGCTGACGGAATATGAGAATCCGCTTACTTTTATTGAAGAGCTTAAAGAATATTATCACGACCGAATTTTTAAACTAAAAAAACGTACAAGAAGAGCAAATTTGTTTGGCCTGTAGATTTATTATTTTAAATCAATTGTTTTTGGACATGAAAAGTTGCGGGTTTGAAAGCACATTTTTTTTTCATAACAACATCTAAATTTAAATATGCTACACGTCTAATTAACAAAATGTTCCTTAATTAAGGAAATTAATATATCTTTCGAAATTGGTTTTGAAATATGTTCGTTACATCCCGCTTCAATCGCATTTTCTCTGTCGCCTTCAAGGGCAAAAGCAGTTTGGGCAATGATAAATGATTTTTTGTTAAATTGACGTATTTGTTGAGTAGCTTCATACCCGTCCATAACAGGCATTTTTATATCCATTAATATCAAATCTATGTCAGGATTATTACGGCAAACTTCAACTGCTTCCAATCCGTTTGCTGCAAATAATATTTGCTTACCTATATTTCCCAGCATATTACCTAAAAGCCAACTTGATGTTTCATCATCCTCGACGATTAATATGTTCAGCTTTTTTAATGGCATTTCCAATTCTTTATCGGTATTGTCAATAATATTTTCGTTTTCTTTTTTTGTTTTAACATCGTAAGGGAGTGTAAAATAAAAGGTTGAGCCTATTCCTTTTTCACTTTCTACCCACAGTTTTCCACCAAGCATTTCTACATAAGCTTTGGAAATAGATAAGCCTAAACCTGCACCTTGCAAGGCGTTTTTATCAGAAATGTCTGCCTGAATAAAACGCTCAAAAATTGCTACCTGCCTGTCGCTGTTAATTCCAATACCCGTGTCTTTTACATAAAACTCCACTTCGATAGGCTCAGTGTCCTTTTTTAGAATATAACCAAATTCTATTGAGCCCTTTTCGCTGTACTTAATGGCATTTTTTACAAGATTTGTTAAAATAGCAGTTAGTTTTTCACAGTCGGTTATAACAATGGCTTCTTTTAAGGACAATGTCTTTTTGAATGAAAGTGCGATTCCTTTTGTTTCCGCTTCGGGTTTAAAGAAATTATAAATATATTCCATTTGCTCGTTAATATTGTGCTCTTTCAAATTA
>JBAZGP010000033.1:0-16761 GCA_041652835.1 Lutibacter sp.
GACAACTTTGATTCATTGAACAATAATCAAATCCAATCCAATCAGCAGATCGCGCGACATTTGAAATTCTTGCTTCATCAATTTTTCCTTGCCAACCCAAAGCGCCATCATCATAATAAGAACCGACTCTTAACCATGTAAAAGCAACGGTATTGCTTGGATTGCTTGTGTCTTGCCCGTATAAAACGCCGTCAATATAAATTTTATATTGATTCGTGTTGTTATCCCACGAATAAGATACAAAATGCCAATTATTTGGAACATGAGTAAAAGAAGTCCCTACATCCGCGTTGTCATTTGAACATCCGCTCCCATCATCATAACGAGACGCGTATCCAAAGACACCGTCTTTGTTTTGAAGTCCTACCCAATTGCGCGAACTGCAATAATTTCTTCCAGCGCCAAAAACCATATAAAATTCATTTGAATAACCAGCGTTGCCAGTGTAATTTAACCACCCTGAAAATGTTCCTTTTGCCAAATCATATCCGCTTGTTCCAATATCAATTCTTTCTGAATTGCTTGGTTGAAAATCATAAGCGCCTTTGAATTTTCCAGAGCTTGTATAGTCGGCGCGATTAACATTGCCATCATTATTTCTTGAACTTGAATCCTGAACATTGCCAGAACTTTCATCAAGATGCAAAACAGAAACAAAATTAGAATCCCAAGTTCCTGTTTTGTCTTCGCCATTATGCGCGCTTGAATTTCCATAATAAATATAAATATAATCTGACGCGGAATTGGCTGTAATTTCAGGAACTTCAACCCAGAAAATCGCTTGCTGTTCATCATCATCAAAGTATTCTCTTTCAAAATCAAGTTCTGTGGCGTTGTCTGACTCAACAAAACGAATATCTTCGCCATTGTTTTTCGCTTTTTCAAAATTAAAATTAGTGGAATTCAATTTTACCAAAATCGGAAAATTAGTTAGCGCGCTTCTGCCTAAATTATCAAAACTAATTTTAATTCTGTATTGATAATCATCATTCCACCACGAACTTGCGGCGTTTGCTTTATTGTCTTTGCCAAATAAATTTTTAAAGAAATTTTCTATGTCTTCCCAAACATTAGAAATTTTTTTCCAAATTGTTTCTTTTGGTTTTTCGGTTTCTAAATTTTTATTTTCTTGATTTTGATTAACAGCAAATCGTTCGTCTTCAGCGCCAGCGACATACGCTGAATAATTATGTTGAGGATCTTTTTCATTAGATGTATCTGTTCCATCTCCAAAATCCCATTCGTATGTCATTGCGTCGTCATTTGGATCTGTTGATGAATTTGTAAATTGGACAATGTCCGTGTCTTTAATTTTGCAAAAACTAAAATTCGCAACTGGCGCTTGATTTCCAGCAGCAGAACTTATTATGGCTTTTATTGGATCGCGTGGCGTCCTAACATCTAAACTATCGGAATTGACTCCTCCACAATGTCCCATATCTTGACTTGTATCGCCCTTAATGCAATTATTTGCTCCGTCAATCGCGTGAACTCCATACCAATATGTTCCGTTTGCCACAGAATCACTCCAAGATCCGCTTGATAAAGTTGTGATATTTGTATTAATTAATGACCAACTGCCCGGAACTCCGCCATTGTCTGGCGCGCGCCAAATTTCAATTTTATCAAGTCCATTTCCGCCAGTGTCAGAAGCGCCCCATTGAATTGATGGTTTTCCGTTAGTGTTGTTCGCGACTGAACCATAAGAAACGCCATCAACTTTAAACAAACTAATTGTTGGCGCGATTTCATCAATCTCTGTTCCGCTTCCGCATTCAATTGTGTATGACCCTCCGCCAGAATCAGAAGTTCCGCAAGAATTAAAAGCGTTGATTGAATAATAATATGTTGTGGCGCATAAAACAGAATCGTCTAAATAATAGTTTTCATTAACGCCAGTTGTTGCTGTTTTTTCTAATGGTCCTGTGTAGTCGCCAAGAAATCTATAAACATTAAATCCTGTTTCATTGCTGGCATTATCAGTCCACATTAACCACGCGTCTTCATCTTCATTTGTTCTTGGCCAAAACGCTGTTGGCGCGTTCGGAACTGAATTTACAGCAACCGATTCGGTGGAATTTTCAACTGTCATATTTCCAGAATTATCAATCACATGAATGCCATATAAAATGTTTCCTGCTGGCGGAATGTCTGAATATGGACTTGGAATATTTTTAAGTCCGCCACCAGAAGCGCAAGTGGTGGCGTCATACGATCCATTGTTGCAAAGACCAAGCCACGCGCCATCTCCAACTTTTCTCCATAACTCAACTCTATTTATGCCAGTTCCGCTGTTGTCTGTAACAGAATACGACACCGAAACCGCTCCGCCAAGACATAAAGAACTTGGGGAAACGGTAAAGGAATTAACGGTTGGCGCTGGCGGAATATATTCTGGGCAATAAGTAACTGGCGACATTAAAGATCTAATGTTGATGTAATTGTTGTTGGTTGTACAGCCAGAACAACTTTCTATTGTTCCAGTTATTGAATTTCCGCAACCATAATTATTGGAAGAATTATCAACATTAATTCCGTTAGAACCATTATTACTTCCTGAATTATTTGAGATCTGATTTGAACCACCGCCAGATACATAAATTCCATAAAATCTGCTTCCACTAATTATATTATTAGAAATAATACTATTACTTGTTAAAAATGTTTCTATTCCACTTTGTCCAGAATTATTTATAGTATTATTTTGTATAATAAAATTTGTTGATTGATTATAAACACCAGATCTATAGATTCCTCTATGAAAATTTGAAATAATTAAATTTTTAATAGTTATGCCTGTTGCGTTTAATTTTTTAATTGACACCCCCAAACCACCTTCTCTACTATAACCTGTTATTGTATAGCCACCCGGGTTATCAATAACTACATTATTTGCGTCAATTTCAAGAAAAACTTGGGCACTGGAACTACATAATATATTTTGACCGATTATATAATTTCCACTTTGTGTAATAATTGTTCCGCAAGAGTTTAATACTTTTGCGCAAGCACCATTATAATAATATTCTTCGGAATCATCTCCACAACAACTTGGATGTCCAGAACTCATTGGATAACCAGAAAAAGTCCATTTAAAATTTTTGAGCGTTTGACATGAATAATCACTACCATCGCAATTATAAACTTCTGAACTGCAATTAATTTCATTAACATTATCATCACCCATTGCTGAAGCGAAAGACACAAAAAAATACGCTGATATAAATAAAACGGCGCAAACAAAACCGACCTTGAAAAACACATTAGTTGATTTTAGGTTAAACATAGTGAGTGTGGATAAATTAATTATGTATATATTATATCATTTTTTATTATACTTGACAAAAATATCAAAAGTATGCTATACTTACAGCAGGTAAGATAGTAGTGGATAAGTTAGCCAAAATCATCTGATTTCCGCTAATTTAAGCCAAAAGATGAAAAATATTGAGAATCTTTTACAATATATTAGTAGGGGCAGGAAATTAAAAAAGAAAAAACAAAAAATCAAAAACTCTGAAAGGAGTAAATAATGAAGATTAGGAATAATTTGTTTATTGTGTTTGCCGTTGTAGTGTTGTTTTGCAACATCGCGGTGGCAAAAGTTCGTTTTGTTTCGGGGCCGTCGTATTTTGGCCCAGAATCAAAAGGCGATACATTAATAATCGCCGATCATTTCTCATGCAGTTTTGAGAAACAGACCGCATTGGAAATTGAGGCGGATAGTGTCACGGTTCTCAATCCAAATAATTATGAAATTGTTGGTTGGGGAACTAACGCTGGCGTTGCAGTGATGATCAAAGGATCAGCCATCTCTATTGAAGGATTGAATGCGTCAAATTTTCATCGCGGCGCGTTTCATAGCGGGGTATACGGAGAAGCGAAAGACATAAAAATAAAAAATTGTTATTTCTTTCGTTGCGGTCAAAGCGGAATTGAACTCTATTTGGTAAAAAATGCCCAAATAGAAAATAACAATTTGAGCTATAATGGGTATTACGGATTGATGGTGTCTGGTGGTGGAGAAGATACAATTTCCAATAATTATGGAGTAGCAAATTTTTATAATGGAATTGTGCTGAGCTCAACAACAAAAAATACTGGCACCGGAAATAGCGTTGAGGGATTGGAATCCAACAGTGTTGGTTGTAACGAAAATGGCAACGATGTTGAAAATAGCGGCGATGAGATTTCGGTCGTCGAAAATATGCCATCGCCATCCGGGTTCGCACTCTTTCAAAACTACCCCAACCCGTTCAACCCTATCACAACCATCACTTACACCCTGCCCCGGGAGATGGAAGTGGAACTGACTTTGTATAACCAACTCGGTCAGAAGGTTGCTACTCTTGTAGATGGCGTTCAATCTATTGGAGAACATTCAGTAAGATTGAATGCTGAAAATTTTTCTGCTGGCGTATATTTATACACGCTCAAAGCGGAAGGATTCTACCAGATAAAAAAGATGACGCTTACGAAATAGAGAGTCATCTTGGTTGGAAATCATCAGACCCCGTTCGTCTTCATAGAGAACGGGGTTTTTAATTTTTCTTAAATATAATTTATTTGCTTAAATTTTTTCATAATTTCATCCATCTCTTTTATTCTGTTTTTTGCTATTTTTTTGCTAAATGGCATAAAAAGTTTTTTCATTTTTTTAGTTTTGTCATCTTTATCAAAATTGTAATAATAATCCGATATTTCTTTCACATCTTGTCCGTGTTTGCCAGCATAAACAGCCATACGCCAAAAATTCAAAATTCCGATTTCATCAAGATTGTCAGCATCTCTCACAATTTTGCTTTCCAATAATTCATATTTTTTAGAAGAAAAATCAGACACAACTTTTTCTAAAAATTCCTTTTTCTCATCTAAATTAATTAATGGAACAATATATTTTTTGAATAATGCTAAATTATTTTTATCAAAATCATCTTTAGAATTTATCAGCTTATTTTCCTTTACAAGTTTTTCATTTCTGCCCAAATCATGAAATAAAGATAAAACAAAAATAATATCCATATTAACATTACGCGAGATTTTTTCTTTTTTTATTATTGATTTTGTTGTTTCCAAAACACGCAAAGGATGAAAATAGCGATAATTTTTGCCGTCCTTATCGTCTTCGGTGTTATAGTTTAACTTTTTAAATAGAGATAGAATTTTTTGGTTGTTCATAGATTTTTGCTTATTTTATATTTAAAGTGTAGCAGGAAAAGAGGAAAAAGAAAACGCCCTATTTTTATGTTGCGGGCGTTTTTTTGATTGATGCTATTAAATTTGTAATTGGGGGGTACGACGGGATTTGAACCCGTGACATCCAGGACCACAACCTGGCGCTCTAGCCAGCTGAGCTACGTACCCACACGCTGAATTTATGTTTTTTTCAGCAATGTTTTTACATATTCAGCAATATTTTCTTTTTTTATTGCTTTTTGTGTTCTATTTATAGTATCCTTGACTAAAACTACGCCCGTCTTTTTTTCGTCTTCTCCTTCAATCAGAATGATTGGAATTTCTAGATTCAGAGCATATGCAAGCTGGGCTTTAAAACTTTTTTCTTCACCAAAATAAATTTGGGTGCTAATGCCAGTCATTCTTAAGTTTCTTGCTAATTCAAGATAATCAGCTTTCAGATTGGGATCAAAATTGATAATTAATACATTGCAGATTGATTTTTGTTTTTTCAGTTTGCCAAGCATTTCCAGAGCTACAAAAAGACGATCCACGCCAACTGACGCCCCTGTTGCCGGAAGGTTTGCATCGGAAAAACGATTAACTAAATCGTCATATCTACCACCAGAAAAAACTGCGCCGATCCCCGGTAAATCCTTAAGAGATGTTTCAAAAACAGGACCAGTGTAATAACCAAGACCGCGTGCGACAGAAAGATCAACCACCCAATTTTCTTTCGGAATGCCAAGTATTTTCAGGTTGGTTACGATCTCTTCTAATTCATTGACTCCTTCCATGCCGACTGGAGTGTTGACAAACCATTTTTTCAAAACTGCAATAGCTTCTTCATCTTTTAAGCCAACGAATTGTTTAATGATTTCCAAACCCCGTTCGTTGATTGCCGGCGCTGTAGTATCAAGAGTATTTTCCTGTTGTCGCGTTAATTCATTTGCTACTTCTTTCCAACCAATTTTGTCCAGCTTATCGATTATTCGGAACACTTCTTTTTTTTTGTCGTCTGGAGTGTCAAAGCCAACAAAAGATGCCAAGCCATTCAAAATTTTACGGCTATTAAATTTAATTATGAAATTTTCCACGCCCAAAGCGTTCATTGTTTCATACATTAAATTAATAATTTCGGTGTCCGCCAATATTGAACTAGATCCAACAATATCCGCATCAAATTGCGTGAAACCACGGAAACGACCAGCCTGAGGTTTTTCTCCACGAAAAACATAACCAAGCTGATAGCGTTTGAAAGGTTTAGGCAGGTCTGGGTTAGCAGCCAATACCCTAGCCAGAGGAACTGTCAAATCAAAACGCAAAGCCATTTCATCTAAATTTTCAGTAGCTTTTTCTTCCACACCCTGTACTATGCCGGTGCGGAACAAATTCATCCGAAAAGCAGGATCACCACCAGTCATTGTCTCTAGTCTTTCCACCACAGATGTGTCCAGCGGTTCAAAACCAAAAATCTCAAACACCGACCTGATGATGTCAAACATTTTTTGCCGTGGAATCATGTCTTCCGGCAGATAATCTCGGAAACCACCTGGTAGGGTTGGTCTGATTTTTGTTACTCTTGTTTCCATTTTTGTGCTCCTTTCTTGGATTAATTATAGCTTAAGGTTAAACGAAATTACAAATTTAAATTGTTAAGGTGCTATCCTTCTTTTTTAAGTGTAGCACCCTTGTAAAAAAAGTCAATATTTCAAAATTTTAACAAATCCATTACGCTTAAAATTATAACAGACATTTAGATTTTTTTAAAGAATATAAAATATTTAAAATAAGTTTTATAGATTCTTCAGAATCAGAAATGTTTGTTACGCCTTCTTCATTGTGTTGGTTTTTAACTGGTGTATTAATAACAACTCCTTTTTTAATGCCTGTTTTTAACATTTGAGAAAAATTAGTTTTTCCTAACCCATCAGGAGCGCTTTCTTTTTGGATCCTAACACCATTTTTTTTAGCTATATTTTCAATCTCTTTAATTATTTTTTTTTGGATATTAAATCCTTTGCCTTTTGTTTGCACAGCACACCCTTTTCCTAAAACAGGTATTGAGACATTAATTTTGTTTATATTAAATTCCACTGGTTGTGCATAAGCGGCGTCTATTATAATGGCAAAATCTCCGCCATAATTATTAACAATTTTTTTGAAAGAACTGGAATTGATTTCTTCTCCAACAGAAAAAATAAATACAAAAGTAAAATCATTGAAAGTTCTTTTTTTAATATTTTTTATGATATCAAAAAGTACTGCGCAACCAACACGATTATCAAGCGCGCTGGCTTTAATTAGAGACCCTTTTTTTGAGAAATTGCGTTTAAGCGCAACTATGTCACCAGCATTTATTTTGTCTATCTCAAAATAATTTTTTGGTTTAAAAACAAAATCGCCAGTTTTTGGAACAATAGTTATTTTTCCTATAATATTTTTATTAACAATAAAAGCGTTGCTATTTTCTATTTTTTCTCCTTTTATTATACCCTGAGGAATTAATTTGATCAGCCCGTTAACTTTTTTGACAACAAAACCAATTTCATCCATATGTGCTTCTAATAAAATTATTTTTTTGCCATGTCCGATGACACTTATAATATTTCCTAATGAATCAAATTTAGTGTCAGAATTTATTTTTTTTACCAATTTAAAAATTAGAGTTGAAATACCACTTTTTTTTTCATAACCAGAAACGCCTGGTTGAAGACATAATTTTTTTAAGATATCTTTCATAAAATATTATTAATGTTTAAAAATATAAAACCTCTCTTGGAGAGAGGCGAATTAATTTAATGAAAATTTGTTAAAATTAATATAATTAAACACGCCCCTTTTTAGAAATAAAGAGATGGTGATGATGACCGCATTTAATAGTAATTTTATAGTTCATAAATATATGATAGCAAAACAGAAAAATAGTGTCAAATTGTGGATAAATAAAATACCGGCATCAAAAATTATTTGGTGCCGGGTTAGTGTTTATTTCTAATTGATTTTTGAAAGTTCATCCCCAATCCTTTCAATAATTGCGAGTGCGTTTTCTGCCACAGGTTTAACAGAAAAATTTCTGTTATCGCCACAAATTAAAATAGCAGAATAATTTCTTTTTTTAGCATATTCTATTGCCTCAGAAAATACAGATATCTGTGGGTTGAAATCCACCATAATACCAGAATTTCGCAAGTGATGGGTTGCCAAAAAAGCGTCTTTTTTTCCGCTATTGCTTGAATAGGCGAGGATGGTTTGGTTATTTTCATCGGTCATTATAGACATTTCTTCCATTACTGTGAGGATTCGTTCAAGCCCAAATGCCATACCTGTTGCTGGTTCGTTTCCGCCACCAGTCGCAGAGATTAAGTTATCATAACGACCACCGCCAAGCACTGCCCCGACGGGGATTCCCGGTATTACACCTTCTAAAATAAAACCGGTGTAATAATCGGCTCCTCTGGCAAGCGTAAGGTCAACAGAAATATTATTTTGTACTTCTTCTGGCAAAAGATTAATAATTATCTGAAGTTCGGTGATACCTTTTTGCGCATCCGGATAATTTTCCAATTCTTTTTTTATGAAATCCAATTTATTGAATGTGTTTCCTTTAAAATTGAGGATTGGAATAAATTTTTCCACAGCGCTTTTTGGAATACCTCTTCGCAAAAGATCTGTTTTTACACCAGCAATACCTTGTTTGATTGATTTGTCAGCGAAATCCAAAGCTCGTTGAATTTCAAGAACATCATAATTTGGACCGCAAGCATATTCTGCAATTCCTTTCATAATACCGCGGTGATTAATGCGGATTATAAAAGATTTGAAACCAATACTTTTTAGCCCAAGATGAGCCATGCAGATAACCTCGGCATCAGCTGAAAGATCTGAAACACCGATGACATCGCCATCACATTGTGTAAATTCTCGAAAATGACCGTGGTCAACCTCATCGTCACGAAAAGATGTGGCTATTTGATAACGCTTAAAAGGTCGTGGAATGTTAGGGTACATGTTTACTACGCGAGCAAGTGGAACAGTAAGATCATATCTCAGTACTAAAGGTACATCATTTTTGTCACGGAGATTAAAAAGAAGTTTTTCTCCTTCACCATGATGACCATGAAAAACAATGGCGTGTTCAAGCGTAGGAGTGAAGAGTGGTTCAAAACCAAACATTTCATATACTCGCCTGATTATTTCAAGAACATGCTGTCTGCGACGCGCTCGTGCTCCAAAAACATCAGCCGTTCCAGATGGAATAGACAATCGTTTTCCCATGACTAACTCCTTTTGATTTTTTGTTTTTCATATCAAATAAAAATAAAAAATGTATAAAGATAGACACATATTTTTTCATACACCCTCCTTTTTTCTTGAGTTTTGAATGAGTTTTTGTTTATTTAAGCCAATTTTAATCTAAAAACTGACTTTTTATAAATTTTATTTTTATTACTCCAATTATATACCCATCTGCTATTTTCTGTCAAATCCAATTGATAATATGCACACACATATGGCGGTTTCCCCAAAATTATACCAAAACATAAGTTCCGCTTTCTGTTATTGTGGTTCCGCGGGAAGAAATTATCTTCGCGTAATTATTATAATTATATCATCTATTTTGACAAAGACAATAAATAGATTTAAAATTAACATAATATCAAATTAAATTCAAATGTAATAAAATCACGAAAAAACACTCTACTATTTATAGATTAATTATATTTTAAAATGGCAAAATTAGCCAAAATCTTATGAAAAAACACATTAAACTCATTATTTTAATAATTGTTGCTGTTTTGGCTATGACAATTTTATCAATTGTCTATTTTCAAATGGTTAGAGAAAACAAAAACTTTGATTGGGGAAGTTTTTCGTTTGTGAATAAAAACAAAACGCCTCAAATTGAAACCGCCCATGAATTTACTTTTGATTGTCCGATTGGTTGGAAAAGAGAAGACAATTTGGATTATGGTGGTAGAGTAAAACCCAAACAATGCGTTTTAAGTAATAACAAACCAGAATCCGTTTCTTTTGAAGACGGTGTAATCGTATCTTTTAGTTTTATACCAAATTCGGTAGTAGAATCAGAAAAAGAATATTTCGATAACAAAAGAAATACAAAAAACAATGATCGCGTTGAAAACTATTCAAACAATGGATTTGTTGGTAAGATGTATTGGAATTCATGGGCGAGTGGTTTTTCTATTATAGCCGATATTAAAGTTATTGATGGATATTATGAAGTTTGGGCATGGTCAATAGTTTCTGAAAAGACACAAAACGATCAAGAAATTAGGAAAGTAATGATTGACCAAATTATTTCAACGTTTAAAGTACCCAAATAATACACGAATCGTTCTTTAACAACCCAATCAGTTCGGTTTATATATAGAGGAAATATAAATCAAAAAACAAAATGCTTGAAAGGAGCAGAAAATGAAAGCAAAAGTTTTGTTGTTGACGCTGGTGGTAACAATCGCCGCCCAAGGAGTAACATTTCCATACAAAAAGATGTTGGACATGAGTAGAATGCCTTTTTACAGCCAACAAAATTCGGCGTGGTCCGGAGATCAAATTGGTCTCGGTGGGTGTGGGGAAACTATCGGCAGTTCCGGTTGTTTTATAACCGCAACTGCCATGGGATTAAAGTATTATGGAAAGGATTATAACCCAAAAACTTTTAATATCTGGTTAAAACAGCACAATGGTTATGACATGTGCAATTTTCGTTGGATAACAACGCAGCAATTATATCAAAATTTTAACAAACCAGAGATACAAATCCTCGCCGATCAGATTGCTTTTGAAATTGATCAAGGTAATCCAGTTATTGCCGCGACAGATGCAGGTGGCAGTCATTGGTATGTCATCGTCGGTTACGAACGCACCGAAGACGGCGAATTAAGCTGGTGGATTAATGATCCTTGGAAAAGTAGCGGTCCGACAAAAAGCACCTATTCGCTTCTTGGTGGCAACTACCGTTTATTTTCCGCGCCGGAAAACGCCATGGATATTGTCGGATATTTTCCCGGCAGTATTTCTATCACCACCGATCTTTTCCGCGGAGCGTACACTTCGGATCTGGGTTTCCCTGTTGACAACGGCGGTGGCACGGCTTATATCCACAACTGGAATGGTTGCTGGATTCAGGACTTCCGCACGCCCGACGGCAAAATTAAACACCTTGTCCATAATAAATTTGAGTTTGCGGTTCATTTGATCCAGGGCGCCAACGCCGGTTATTGGTTTAGTCACTTTGGCGAACTTGGCAGTTATCCGCCCATTGGCGAAGAAATTTCTTGCCTTTATGTTGGTCAAGATGCTTCCTTCATCAGCCGTGGCACACGGTGTGTTTTTCAAGAATTTGGCATAACACCAGATGTCTATCCGCAAAAAACAATTGTCTGGAATTCTGTTACCAAATTTTCTAACCATTTTCCAGTTGGCTATTTTGAAGTGGCAGTAGACAAAGTTCCTTCCAATGGAAATGTCATTGACATTACAAACGGTGGACGCTATGTATTTCCAAAACCAACACCTATCAACGGCAAATATCAATTTCTGCTCGGCGCTGGTTTTTACAAACTGAAAATTGTTGACCATAATGATAATACTCTGGCCTATCTGGAACATACCGTCACCGAAGGCAATGATCAAGTTTGGGACCCAAACATTAATATCCCACCGACTGAAACCCCAATTCTTTCAGTAAGCCAAACCAATTTTAATTTCGGAGACAACTACAATCAATTTAGTTTTCAAGTCGGCAATAACGGAACTGGAATTTTGAATTGGTCAAGCGCTACTTACGCAAATTGGTTATCGTTTTCACCAACGAGTGGCAGTTTAGTCGCCGGTCAATCAATAACGGTTTATCTAAATCTTAACCGCTCGTTGCTTTCTGCTGATAATAACTCTGCCACGCCAAGTATTTATTCCAATGGCGGAAATGAGACACTTTCGGCGCAAGCAACTGGTCCAAATCCACCGCCAATTCAGCCCGTTCTTTCGATCACGCCATCAACTCTTGATTTTGGCGAAAATTTAACCGAGCTTACTTTAAATATCAGCAACAGTGGCAACGGAAGTTTGGAGTGGAGTTCTAATGTCTCTGTTTTAAATCTTCAGCTTTCACCAAGTTATGGAACTGACAACACGGTAGTTACAGTCGCGGCCAGCCGAGATAATTTAATTGCTCAAACACATAACGAAACAATATTCATTACTTCCAATGGCGGAAATTTTGATATTCCAGTTAGAATAGTTAAAACAGAAACTCCACCGCCTCCACCAGTTATTGAATATCCTTCGTTGTGGCTATCAACAGACAATTTGTATTTTGACACTATCACAACTGAACAATATATTGTGATCAGAAATTCAGGCACAGGAACATTGCGGTGGTCTGTGACTTCTGACAAAACTTGGGCTTCAGCTTCAGCTACTTTTGGTGATTTATCAGCTGGCGCGCAAGTTGCTATTATCATCTATGTGGATAAAGCAACATTAAGTACTGGCGATAGCAACGCCAATTTTTATTTTTCCGGAAACGGAGGCGATAAAAATCTATTAATAACGGCTACAAAAGCTGGCTATCATCCAGATGACCCGCCAGATATTCCGCCACCACCAATCATTTATCCGAGCAACCTTTATGGAACAATAACTTGCTTGGAAAAAAATGGAACACTTGGTTTAATTTTCACGGGTGAAATATTTGATTCTTCCCCAACAATGAAAATAAAATCAGACAATATTGATTTGGATGTGAAAGAAGCGGTAATAAAAAATGGCGATTGTTACACAATGTCAACTGATTATCTGTATTTAAATTTTGTTTGGGTAGACAAATGGTTTTATCCTGGCTGGAACAATTGTTTAATTACAGGAGATGTTGAATGGATTGAATTTACAAACGGCGGTTGGTTTAAAATTATCAGACCAATAACCAAAATTTTTGAAAAAGAAACAATGTCAAGAAATTTTTCTCTTTCAATTTATCCCAACCCATTCAACAATTCCACTATGATTTCAATTTCTTTGCCTGAGCCAACTACGATTTCTCTGGTTGTGTATAACTCGCTTGGACAAAAAATATATGATTTGGCGAATGGACAATATGAAGCAGGAGAATATATTTTTACATTCTCTGCTGACAATTTACCAAGTGGCATTTACTTCTGTTTTCTACAAACTGAAAAGTTTTGTGAAAGAAGAAAAATGCTGTTGGTGAGATAATGATTAATTACAACATTAACAATACCCGCCTCATCGGCGGGCGAGAAGCATAAAGCCGTTCCGGAGTTTGGAACGGCTTGTTTTTATTTGGAGAAAAAAACAAATAAACAAATTCTATATTTTCCATTTCTATTTTTTAATTACTCCCCTAATAGAATTCCAAAATTTTGATTGTCCAGTTGCGGCAGGTTCTTGTTTTCTTTTTTCATACAATTCAACAAATTGCGCCCCTTTCATAAATTTTTCAAATTCATCAAGATTCCAAAATGACATGTTCTTTTTATTGCTCCAGCCATCTTTTTCCCCCAAAATATAAAAAACAAAAAGTCCATCCTTTTTCAGCCCTTTTTTTATATTTTTCAAAATCTGTTTTGTTTCCTCTTTTTTCAAAAACGGCAAAGTATTCCAAGCAATAATCAAAGAATATTTTTCTGGTTCAATTTTAAAATTTGTTATATTTGACTCTATAACTTCCACATCCAAACCTTCACACACCTTTTTTGTTTTGTTTATAGCGTCAATATTGTTATCAACAGCAATAACTTTAAATCCATTTTCAGCCAAATATTTTGCGTCAACACCAGCGCCACAACCCAAATCTAAGGCAAGACCGGAAACTTCTCCCTTTTTTACAATATCAACCAAATAATCTACTGGCTTGCGATTTTTGGTTGCTTCAAAAAAATTGTTCCAATTTTTATTTGGCATAAATAATATTTTTAATACAATAATTTTAATTAATTAATCACTAAACAAAGCATCAATTGCTATTTTATAAATAACCTCCAAACCTTTCTTTGTCTTTTTCAAGTGAAATTTTGGCTTCCATTCCAGTTCAGCCAGAGAATCGCTAATAGTAAAAATTGCTCCGAGTTCAACATTTCTATATTGAGCAACGGCAAACAACGCCGATGCCTCCATTTCCACAGTTGCAACGCCTTCTTTTTGATATTGTTTAGCTTCAGCCACGGTCTCTCGGTAAGGAGCATCAATTGTCCAACTGGTGCCAACAAAATATTTTTGTTTATACTTTCCAAAAGATTTTTTTATTCTGTCAGTAATTTTTTTTGAAGCATAAACATATTTTGAGGTTTTAAGATAATGATGAGATGTCCCCTCGTCTCTGATTGCTCTTTCACAAATCATTAAATTACCAATGGCAATATGTTTTTGCAATGTTCCAGCAGTGCCAACTGAAATAAATTTTTTAACTCCAAAAGCGATTAATTCTTCTAAAAGAGTAGCTACTACTGGTGCACCAATGCCAAACTTACCAATCACTGCAATCTTTTTATTTGTTTCATTTATCAAATACATTTCTCCATAAAAACCATCAACCTTTGTTGTTTTATGATTTTCTAAAATATATTCTAACAAACTTTTTTGATAACAAAAGATTACTCCCACCAGTGGCTTAAATTTAGGATACTTACCTCTCTTTTTCTGATAAGCCATGAATTCACTTGGAGTAAACACTGAATCCTTAGTGTGTTTGTCTTTAAGGTTTGGAAATATCATATTCTTTATTAAACATAAATTTTCTTTTTAATTGCTTCTAAACCATCCCAAATCGGTTCGTCTTTTAAATATGTTTCGGCGAAGTTAATAAAATAAGTAATTTTATCCCAAGGGTATTGCGTAAGATCTTTCTGATTGTAATAGGGTTCATTTTGGATCAAATCAACAGCCATAATAATCAGTGCCTCGTTACCAAATTCTTTCGCCCTCTGCGTCGCCTCTTTGTATTGGTCTGTTTTATCCGTAATGGCGTGATCATAAGTGCAAGCCGCCACAATTAAAGCAACCTGCTCCCCAAATTCTTTTTTAATTTCTTCGAGTTTGGTGTCAGAATCCTCAATTACATCGTGAAGAATACCAGCTTGTATGAGGTGTAAGGGATAATCCAATTCAGTCAAATTTAACCCCACAAGAATACTGTGCAAAATAACTGGCTTAGGATTTTTTCCAGATTTATTTATGGCGGATACCAAAAAAATAATCGCTTTTTCTATTTCTTTGGCGGTTTGATATTGAATCATAGATATTAATTAAAATATAACTTCTATCTTTTAGCAATCATTCTGACAAAGTAATGTTGATGTGGCTCTTCATAACCCGAAGACCGTTTTCATCTATATAATAAAAGTTTGTTTGTTTCTTTATTCATAAAAATAAAACTAAATATCCTCTATTACTGGCTCGTCGGCTATAAATTCAGCCGATAGCCCAATTTTCTCAAAATATTTACACATCGCCATACAAGCAAATTTTTCCGTGGAATAATGGGTTCCACCCAGAATATTAATTTTATTTTGTTCGGCAAATTCATGCGCTTTTTGCGAATGTTCGTTTTTTACGGTTATGCCCGTAACAAAAGTATTTATTCCCTCTTTAACAACTTCTTCCAGCATTTCCACACTGTTGCCACCACCTGCGATAACAGATATCATCCCATCTTTTATTTTTTCTTCGCCATGGTTATATAAACTGGATGTATGTCCAATAACCGTTTCCAGTTTTTCTTTTAATTCACTAACTGTTTTAAGTCCGGTTTGACCAATTATGCCACACAAGGCGCCAAAATATGGAGCAAAAGATTTTTCTGGCTTAATGCCCAATGCTTTTGCCAAACTGACGCTTGTTGAATATTCTCCATAATTATCCAGAGGAACATGGAGGTTATAGATTGAAATTTTTCTTTCTTTAAATTGTGTTAATAAATTTCTATCCATTTGTTGAAAAGCTTCTGGCGCTTTTCTAATATCCCAAATTGAGGGGTGGTGGACAAATAATATCAAATCGGTTTCACCGCGGTCCAAAATATTTTGCATAACTTTTTTTGATGGAAAAACGGCAGTATAAACCTTATTTATTTCTGTGGCAAAATCACACACCAAACCCATAGATCTTTGTTTAAAATTTTCACACAAAAAATCAGCAACGGAACTCATATGTTCCGCCCATTCATCACTTAATTCTGGTTTGATAAAATCTTTTTCCAGTTGTTGGTATAAATAGATTGCTTTCATAATAAAAAAATAAATTTTCCCTTTTAACTAGTTTGTGAACATTAAAACACTTAAATTATACTTCTTGCCTTTTAGCCATTCTTTGACAGCTAAAAAAGACCGTTCATTCATAAAATTAGATTTTTTTATTTTTTTAAGTTCATTTTTAGTAAAAAATTTTAATTCAATTATATCTTCATTTAATTTCTTTTGCGCGGCTTTTTTAGCAAGTTTTGGCAGACCTTTTATAATAGAGGCGATAAAATTAAATTGAATAACATACTTATTTTTATTTTTATCGCTAAGATAAATTATATTTAACAAATATTTTATTTTT
>JBAZGP010000034.1:0-16560 GCA_041652835.1 Lutibacter sp.
GATTCAATAAGTAAACATTGATTGTAAATAATTTACTTATTGAATCGGTGATGTTTTTTATGGTAAAATCTGCTTTTTTATTAAAAACATCATTGCTCCACAATTGTGTTAAATAACTTTGTGAAATGGTATTTACAACTTCCATTTCTATAGCGCCAGCGGTTTGTTTTCCTCCGGCGAAAAGTTTCTCTCCAGATTGTTTGGTCACTGGCAACGACTCACCAGTCACAAAACTATAATCAATTGCGGCATTGCCGTTAATCAATATTCCGTCAACAGGAATTAACTCCTGATTTCTAATTAACAATCGATCTCCTTTTTCAATATCTTTTACAGAAATATTTGTTTCAGTTCCTTCCACTATTTTAGTAACGGCTATTGGAAAATACGATTTATAGTCGCGTTCAAAGGATAAAAAGTTATAAGTTTTCTGTTGAAAAAACTTTCCCAAAAGCAAAAAGAAAACCAATCCGGCCAAACTGTCGAAAAAACCTGAACCTATATTAAAAGCGACTTCAATAGTGCTTCTAATAAACAATACAGAAACCCCCAATGCAATGGGCACATCAATATTTAAAATTTTATGTGAAAGTCCTTTGTATGCCGAAATAAAATAATTTTTTGCTGAATAAAAAACCACAGGAATGGTCATAACAAACATTAATCCTCTAAATAAATGTTTATATTTCTCTAACCAAAACTCATCAGCCGAAAAATATTCGGGAAACGAAAGCAGCATGATATTTCCAAAACAAAAACCGGCAATTGAAACCTGATAAATTAATGTTTTATCCACTTTATTTTTAATGGCATCCGCGTCATCCAAACTTATATACGGTTCATAGCCAATTGAAGTCATTAGCTCCACAAGTTGCTTTAAATTGGTGGCTTTATTTTTGAAAGTGATTCGTACTGATTTTTTTGGAAAATTAACCATTGAGGTGGTTACCCCATTATTTAGTTTGGTTAAATTTTCAAGAATCCAAATACAGGAACTACAGTGAATACTGGGAATAAAAAATTCAACTACTGAAGTTTCTGTGTCATTAAATTCGAGCAGTTTTTCAATAATATCTTCATTATCCAAATAATTGTATTTGCCTTTTATATCGGATGGAATAGTTCCCGGTGTTGATTGTAAGTCGTAATAACAGCCTAACTCATTACTGTTTAAAATTTCATAAACTGTTTTACATCCATTGCAGCAAAATTTCTTTTCATCAAAAACCTTCGGATTCCTCCCACAATCTGCACCACAATGATAACAATCGTTTAAATTCATTCTAAATTTAGTTGTTAGGCAAAAATATTCATTTAAAGTTTCCCAATAGTGATATTTATCACTTAATTTTGTACCTTTACAGTTAGTTACTACTAAACTAAAACCCTTTTGAATATGTCAAATTGTTCCCATTGTATTATGAAGCGTTTTAACGCTCTTAAAACTTTAACACATGATGAATTAGAAAGATTTTCAGATCACAAAACTTCGCTTATCATTAAAAAAGGTGAAAATATAATGACTGAAGGTAATTCTATAAATGGATTATACTGTATTCAAGACGGAAAATGCAAATTGACTAAATTGAACACAAATGGCAAAGAACAAATTATAAAATTTATTAAAGGTGGTGATATTTTAGGGCACCGTTCTATTTTAAGTGATGAGCCTGTAGGTTTAAATGCAACAGCATTAGAAGATATGCGGGTTTGTTTCATTCCAAAAGGTGATATTTTAGATTCCATCAAAGACAACCCTCAATTTTCTTTAAATTTAATAAAAAACATTTCGCTTCAATTGAGTCATGCAAATACTTCTATTTCACAAATGGCCCAAAAACCTGTTAAAGATCGGCTAGCGGAAACCTTATTAAGTTTGGAAGAAATATTTGGTGTTGACAATGAAGATTGTATAGATGTTATTTTAACCAGGGAAGAAATTGCAAATACTATTGGTACAGCTACTGAATCTGCAATAAGACTATTGTCCAACTTAAAAAAAGACGGAGTAATTAATTTGATTGGCAAAAAAATTAAAATTTTAAATAAAAATGCGCTTAAAAACTTATCTGAAGGTTATTAATCGATAATGCTTCATAAAAAAAACCTTTTAGAAAAAATCTAAAAGGTTTTTTTTATGCAATATCTTTTATTTTTACTGAACCATAGAAGCGGCAATACGTTTATAAACGCCACTTTCAAGTTTAGAACGAATAGCAGAAAAAGCTTCAATAGTTGTCTTAACATCTTCCAAATTATGTGTTGCTGTTGGAATAAGTCTAAGAATAATAAGTCCTTTTGGAATTACTGGATAAACTACAATTGAACAAAATATTCCATAATTTTCACGTAAGTCATTTACCATTGCCATAGCTTCGGGAATATCACCTTCTAAAAACACAGGAGTAACGCAGGTATTTGTATTTCCAATATTAAATCCTTGGTCTTTTAATCCATTTTGAAGTGCATGAACATTTTCCCATAACTTTTCTTTAAGCTCTGGCATGGTTCTAAGCATTTCTAAACGTTTTAAAGCTCCAATAACCATAGGCATTGGTAATGATTTAGCGAACATTTGAGAACGCATATTGTATTTTAAATACTGAATAATTTCATTGTCTGCCGCAAAAAACCCACCAATACCAGCCATCGACTTTGCGAATGTTGCAAAATACACATCTATACCATCTTGAACTCCTTGTTCAAAACCTGTGCCTCTTCCATCTTCTCCAAGCGTTCCAAATCCGTGAGCATCATCAACTAAAAGTCTAAAATTGTATTTTTCTTTAAGCGCAATAATTTCTTTTAATTTTCCTTGTTCACCACGCATTCCAAAAACACCTTCAGAAATAACAAGAATACCTCCATTGGTTTCATCAGCAATTTTTGTTGCTCTCTGTAAATTTTTTTCTAAACTCTCAATATTATTATGTTGAAACGTAAATCTTTTTCCAGGATGCAATCTAACACCATCTATAATGCAAGCATGAGCATCCATATCATAAACAATAACATCATTTTTTGTTACTAAGGCATCAATTGCAGATACCATTCCCTGATATCCAAAATTCACTAAATACGCAGATTCTTTATGTTCAAATTCGGCTAAATTCCTTTCCAGCTGCTCGTGGAATTTTGTGTGGCCCGACATCATTCTTGCACCCATAGGATAAGCCATACCATATTTTGTGGCAGCTTCAGCATCTACTTTTCTAACTTCCGGGTGATTTGCCAACCCAAGGTAATCATTAATGCTCCAAGTGATTACATCCTTTCCATTAAAAGTCATTCTATTGGAAATATCGCCTTCTAACTTTGGAAAAACGTAATATCCCTCAGCTTGTTCTGCCCATTTCCCTAACGGACCTTTATCTTTTACAATTCTTTCAAATAAATCTTTCATTATATATGTTTTTTGGTAAAATGTAATTTATCCTATTACCTTATAAGGTGACAAAGTACGTAATTTTTTTTTTGCTATTCAAATGTTATGAAATAAATAAAGGGTTTAAAATTAAATTTTAAACCCTTTATTATAGTTCGTATATCAGTTACTTTATATATTCAACAACCTCAAGGGCTTGTTTTTGTGAATCAAAAAAACCTTGTTCTTTCATCCATTCATCACTGTAAATTTTTTCCATATAACGGGAACCGTGATCTGGTAAAATTAAAACTACTTTAGAGTTTTCATCAAACATTCCCTGTGCTGCATATTGAATTGTTGCCTGCATTACGGCTCCGCTTGTATATCCAGTAAATAAACCTTCGGTTAACGCAAGTTCACGAGCTCTGTGTGCTGCAGCTTCATCCGTAACTTTTTCAAAAACATCTATAACATCAAAATCTGTTGCAGTTGGAATTAAATTTTTTCCCAATCCTTCAATTCTATATGGATAAATTTCATTTTTATCGAATTCACCCGTTTCGTGAAATTTCTTTAAAATTGATCCATAAGCATCAACACCCAATGTTTTAATTTTTGGATTTTGTTCTTTTAAATACCTCGAAACACCTGAAATTGTTCCTCCTGTACCACTTGCAGCAACTAAATGCGTAATTTCTCCATTGGTTTGATTCCAAATTTCTGGTCCGGTTGAATAGTAATGCGCATCCACATTTAACTTGTTAAAGTACTGATTGATGTACACAGAATTTGCCGTTTCGGCATGTAGCCTTTTGGCCACTTGATAATAAGAGCGTGGATCGTCTGCATCAACATGTCCTGGGCAAACATATACTTTAGCGCCCATGGCCTTAAGCATATTTATTTTTCCTGCTGAAGCCTTTGAGCTAACTGCCAATATACAATTATAACCTTTTATGATACAAACCATAGCAAGACTAAATCCAGTATTACCTGAGGTTGTTTCGATAATAGTGCAGCCCTTTGTAAGCAATCCTTGCTTCTCTGCTTCTTCAATGATATATACGGCAATCCTGTCTTTCATAGAATGACCTGGATTAAATCCTTCATACTTTACGTAAAAGGTGCCGGGAAGATTTTTAGTGATTTTGTTTAACTTAATTAGGGGAGTGTTACCAATAAGGTCTAAAATATTGTTACTTATACCTATATTTTGTGCCATTTTTTAAAATTTAATTCAGATATAATATTTTCAAATAAGAATTTACGAATAATAATCTTAAGTGCAAATTTAATAATTTTTTTTAATTTTTTGTCCTTCCTTCCAAATCAATCACAAAACTATAGTCTCTTGCGGTTTCTTTAAGGGAGTCGAATCTTCCTGAAGCCCCACCGTGACCCGCTTCCATATCAATATGCATTAACAAAATATTTTCATCAGTTTTCAATTCCCGAAGCTTGGCAACCCATTTTGCAGGTTCAAAGTATTGCACTTGAGAATCGTGTAAACCTGTTGTAACCAATATATTAGGATATCCTTGAGCAGAAACATTATCGTAAGGCGAATATGACTTCATATAATCATAATATACTTTTTTATTTGGATTTCCCCATTCATCATATTCTCCAGTAGTTAAAGGTATACTATCATCCAACATTGTGGTTAAAATATCAACAAAAGGCACTGCAGCAATAACGCCATTAAATAATTCTGGATCCATATTAATTACGACTCCCACCAATAAACCTCCAGCAGAACCTCCACTGGCATATAAATGTTTATTTGAAGTGTACTCTTTTTCAATTAAAAATTTTGCGCAATCAATAAAATCCGTGAAGGTGTTTTTTTTATGCAATAATTCTCCATTTTCATACCATTTCCGGCATAAATACACACCACCTCTTATGTGGGCAATTGCAAAAACAAAACCTCTATCTAGCAAGCTTAAACGGGTTGTGCTAAATCCGGCATCAATAGAATGACCATAAGAACCATATCCGTATAAAAGCAACGGGGTGTCTTTTGTAAGTGGGGTATCTTTATGATGAACTAAAGATATTGGAATTTTCGTACCATCTTCAGCTATTGCCCAAATACGTTCACTTATATAATTGATTTTATCAAACTTTCCGCCTAAAACTTCCTGCTCTTTTTTGATCTCTTTTGATTTGGTATCTACATTAAAATCAATTACTGAACTTGGCGTTGTCATTGAATTGTAGCCATATCGGATAATATTGGTGTCAAATTCTGGATTGTTATAAACCCCTGCGGAATACGTTTCTTCCTCAAAAGGAAGGTAAAAATCCTGTGTATGATCCCATCGAATTATTCTGATTTTATTCAGTCCGTTTGAACGTTCTTCAACCACTAAAAAATCTTTAAAAATAGAAATATCCTCCAATAATACGTCTTCCCTATGAGGAATTACCTCTACCCAATTTTCTTTTGAAGTTCCCTTTTCAGAAGTTTTCATTAGTTTAAAATTGGTAGCCTTGTCTTTATTGGTAAGTATATAAAAATCGCCGTTATAATGTGCAATATCATATTCATGATATCGCTCTCTTTTCTGAAAAATTCTAAATTCACCAGTTGGATTGTCTGCTTCCAAAATGCGATATTCGGAGGAAACTGTACTATAAGAGCCTATAATAATATATTTTTCAGATTTTGTTCCGTAAACAAAAGTGTTAAAAGATTTATTTTTTTCAGTATAAACTTCAATATCCTCAGAAGGGTTTGTTCCTAAAACATGGCGGTATATTTTTTCACTTCTTAGGGTTTTTGGATTTTGATGCGTATAAAAAACCGTTTTATTGTCATTTGCCCAAGTTGCGCTTCCAGTTGTGTTTTCAATTTTTTCAAGAAACAATTCACCCGTTTGCAGATTTTTAAATTGCAGGGTGTACTGCCTTCTCCCAACGGTATCCACTCCAAAAGCCACCAATTCATTGTTTGGGCTTACAGACAATCCGGAAAGTTTATAATAGTAAAATCCTTTTCCCAATTCATTAACATTGAACATAATTTGTTCTTTGGCATCTAAACTTTCTTTTTTACGGGAAAAGATTGGATATTGGCTTCCCTTTTCAAATCGGGTAATGTAATAGTAGTTTTTTCTTTTATAAGGAACCGACTCATCATCTTCCTTAATTCTGGATTTCATTTCCTGAAATAAATCTTCCTGAAATTGCTTTGTATGCGCCGTTTTATCCTCATAATAGGCGTTTTCAGCATTTAAATAATCGATAACCTTTGGGTTTTCTCGATCATTTAACCAATAATAATTGTCAATTCTTATATCTCCATGAATTTCCAGATTCTTCGCAATCTTTTTCGCCTTTGGAGGCATCATCTTATTCTTCGTCATCTATATAATTTCTCTATTTTGCAAAATTACTCAATTTGTACGGGTAAAAAATACAGTTGTGCCAAAATGATTGTGGAAACAATCAGTAAGAAACAAAAGTTACAAGAAGGAACGTTTAGTTGTTAATGAATTTTAATCATTAAAAAAGGCATCACTAAAACCAATTAAATACACTTTTTCTTGTGCTCTGGTAACTGCAGTGTATAACCACCTTAAATACTCTATATTTTGCCCGTCTGGCAAATAGGGCTGTTCAATAAATACCGTTTTCCATTGTCCGCCCTGTGATTTATGACAAGTAACGGCATAGGCAAATTTAATTTGAAGGGCATTAAAATATTTGTTGTTTTTGATGGCCAGCAGTTGTTTGTATTTGGATTTTTCCTGCGTAAAATCCTTAGCAACTTCCTGATACAACCTGTTAGATTCTTCATAGGATAGTGAAGGGGATTCAGAAGTAAGCGTATCCAACAACAATACGGTTTCAAATGGTTTTTGATTGGGATAATCAATCATTCTTATTTTTACCTCAGCAAACCTGAACCCATACAATTCCTTAATACTAAAAATTTCCCATATTTCACAAATGTCTCCGTTGGCAATAAAACCCGCTTCAGTGGTGTCCTCCAACCAAAAATAATTATTTTTTACAACCATAATATAGTCCCCTGTTGAAATCTCATTTTCCTGTCCGCGAATTTTACTTCTAATTTGTTGGTTGTATTGGTTGGCGCGTTTATTTGAACGCACAATAAACGTAGTGTCTTCTACACCAATATTTGTATAGGCAGCATTAATGGCATCTTCAATATCATAGCCATCAATTAACCTTATTAAATCGGGATAACCCAGTTGAAACTGAAAATCATGAAATCCATTATTGGCCAAAATTAATCGCAATTCTGTAGCATTTACCAAAATTCCAGAATCTGCATGTTGGCGCATAACCTCATTCAACTCTATTTCAACAACTTCTTTTTTATAATTTAAAGTCAAATTGCGGGCATCTAACGCCGGACTTATAGCCAACTTTACTGGAGGCAATTGGGCTGTATCTCCAATTAAAACCAATTTACATTGCACACCAGAGTACACATAAGAGATTAAATCATCTAATAATGACCCACTTTCAAATAATTTTGCACCTACTGGAGCATCTGAAATCATAGAAGCTTCATCAACAAAAAAAATGGTGTTTGAATGCTTATTGGTTTGTAAGGTAAAATCTACGCCGCCCGATTTATTTTTTTTGGGATAATAAATTTTTTTATGGATTGTGAATGCCTGTTTGTTGGAATATCCTGAAATAACTTTGGCTGCTCTACCTGTTGGAGCCAGCAAAACCGCCTTTTTACCAATTCGCCACAAATTATTTACAACAGCGCTAATGGTTGTTGTTTTACCGGTTCCGGCATAACCTTTTATAATAAATAAAGCATCATTTTTATTTTCAAGTATAAAATCTGTCAGTTTTGTCAGTAATAAATCTTGTGAATTTGTAGGTTCAAAAGGAAATTTTTCAACAAGATTAACGTAAAATTCCTGTGCGGTTTTTGTCATATTTAAAATAAAAATCAAATATACAAATTGATTTATGCTTAAAAATTTTTCTCATTAAAAAAAATTTGTAGATTTGCCTAAAACACATAAAAAAATAAATACGCAAATGACAACAGTTTTGATTATAGTAGTTGGTATCATAGTTACCGGTTTTTTAGCTTATGCCATTGTAAATTATATTCCGAGAAAATTTCATTGGATACTTTCAATAGCATTACTTCTTATTGCAGCTTTTTTAGTTTATAAAATTAATTTTGAAATTACAAAACCTATAAAGTTTAATACAGAAAAGAAGGAAAAATATGCCAAAGTAATCAATAATTTGAAAATGATTCGTGATGCGGAAGTTGCTTATAAAACAGTAAATGGCAAATATACCACTAACGGTGAAGAGCTTATTACTTTTATTGAAACTGCCAAATATGCTTTAACCCAAACACGTTACGTTCCAAAAACTGTTAAACTTGGTGGTGGAATTACAAAAGAAATTGAAGAAAGAGTTGTAGATACCATTGGGTATGAACCTGTAATAAACTCTTTTAAGGGTAAGAATTATAAAAACATGATGAAAATTCCGGGAGTTGAGCAAAACTTCAAAATTGAAATTGGTGAAATTGAAAAAGTTGAAGGCTTAAAGGCTCCGGTATTTGAAGTTAAGGTAGACAAAGCGTTGATATTGGCAGGTATGGACGATAATCTTATAAAACAAGAAAAAGAAGCCATTGGCGGTGATGAAATTAGAGGAGAATTTGTTAGAGTAGGTTCATTAAGTGATGTTAGCGAGGATGGCAACTGGCCTCCATATTATGATAAAGGAGATAAAAAAACTAAAGAATAACAATTTAGATTATTCAAATCTAAATGATAATAATTTATCCATCCAACTTAGTGTGGATGGATTTTCTTTTTGTATATATAATAAAATACACAATAAAATTGGGGCTTTTGGCGTGTATGAATTTGAAAACAGCACTGGTTCACCCTTTCAACATTTAGAAAGTGTTAAACAGTTGTTTACTCAGGAAGAGCTGCTTCAAAACAATTATAAATCTGTATTTGTCACTCATTTTAATAATTTAGTTACCCAAGTGCCACTGCCACTATTTAACAAAAACAGCTTAGCCAATTATTTGCAATACACGGTTAAAGTATTGGAAAACGATTTTATTGCTTATGATGAAATAAACAATTCAGAAATTATAAATGTGTATATTCCCTTTGTAAATATCAATAATTTTTTATTGGACACTTATGACACCTTTGTTTACAAACACTCTTCAACAGTATTAATTGAAAATCTACTGAACCAATATAAAAATTTAGAAGGTAATTTTTGTTTTGTAAATGTTACCCGTCGATATTTTGAAATTGTTGTCATTAAAAATAAAAAATTAGAATTGTTCAATTTTTTTAACTTTACCTGCAAAGAGGATTTTATTTATTATATTCTTTTTACTGCGGAACAATTAAACTTAAATCCGGAAGAATTTGAATTGATTTTGATGGGTGACATTGAAAAAGAGTCAGAACTTTATAAAATAGTTTACCAATATATCAGAAATGTAAAGTTTTATTCCCCAAGCGATACAACTTTGCAATTAGATGGAATCGCTTCTCATTCAAATTTTACCTTATTAAACCAATTTAAATAAATGAGAATTATTTCAGGAATACATAAAAGCAAACGCATACAAGCTCCTAAAAATCTGCCTATCAGACCAACAACTGACATGGCAAAAGAGGCGTTGTTTAATATTCTTAATAATTTATATTATTTTAGTGATATTTCAGTTTTAGATTTATTTTCCGGAACAGGTAATATAAGTTACGAATTTGGATCGAGGGGAACCGAAAATATTACGGCAGTTGATGCACATGCCGGCTGTATTCATTTTATTAATACCACTGCAAAAGCATTGAACTTAAATATTACAACCATAAAAAGTGATGTTTTTAAATATTTGGAAAAAACCAATACAAAATTTGATGTTATTTTTGCAGATGCACCTTACGAATTTGAACTCGAATTGTTTGAGAAAATTGTTGCATTGATTTTTGACAATAATCTGCTTACAGAAGAAGGAATTTTAGTGGTTGAGCACTCTAAAAAGACCGATTTTAAAAATCACAAATTCCTCAGTTACCAAAAAAAATACGGAGGAAATATGTTCAGCTTTTTTGAAAATAACGCGTCTATTTAAAATAAGGATTCTATAATTTGTTTTTCTCCAATTCCTTCAGCTTCAGCCTTGTAGTTTCGCACAATTCGGTGTCGTAAAATAGCATAAGCCACTGCCTGAACATCTTCTATATCCGGTGAAAATTTCTCATTGACTGCGGCATTTGCCTTTGCTCCCAAAATTAAGAATTGTGAAGCTCTTGGGCCAGCGCCCCAATCGATGTAATCATTTACCATTTTAGTGGAGTACGCTGTATTAGGACGTGTTTTAGAGACCAATTTCACTGCGTATTCAATAACATTGTCGGCAACGGGAATTCTTCGTATTAATCGCTGAAAATTTGTTATTTCTTCTGCAGAAAGAATGGTATTAACCGTTTTTTTCACATCGTTAGTGGTGCTTTTCACCACCTCAACTTCCTCATTAAAACTTGGATAATCTAAGTTAATGGAAAACATAAATCTGTCTAACTGCGCCTCCGGTAAAGGATAGGTTCCCTCCTGCTCAATTGGATTTTGAGTGGCCAATACAAAAAACGGGTTTGCCAATTTGTGTTGAATTCCAGAAATTGTCACAGACCGCTCTTGCATAGCTTCCAATAAGGCAGCTTGCGTTTTTGGCGGGGTTCTGTTTATTTCATCAGCTAAAATAATATTGCTAAAAATAGGCCCTTTTAAAAATTTGAAATGCGTTGTTTCATCCAAAATTTCACTTCCTAAAATATCTGAAGGCATCAAATCCGGCGTAAACTGAATGCGTTTAAAATCGAGTCCCAAGGTTTCTGAAATTGTTTGTACCATTAAGGTTTTTGCCAATCCTGGAACTCCAATCAACAAAGAATGTCCACTGCATAAAATGGAAAGTAAAATATGGTTTACAGCTTCATTTTGACCAATAATTATTTTACCTATTTCCTGCTGAAGGGCTTTATGCTTTTCAACCAATTCTTTTAACGCAGCAACATCTGACATCCTATTCCTTTTTCCAGTTATTTTTGAAATTACATTTTTTATAATCGTCGTTTATTTTAATATAGGTATCTTTAATTTTATCTTTCGACCATTTTTCAATAGTTTCCTCCTGCTTTTTTTGCAAGGTTAATTGTTGAATTTTTTCGTAATCTTTAATAAAATTTGCGGTATGTGCATCATCTTTGCTCTTCACTAAAATTATTTTATGCATTTTTGATTCCCCTCTAACTTCATCATAAAATGGTTCTGTAATTTCACCGGCTTTTAAATTGCTGATTCTATTATAAAGATTTGGGTCCATACGTGTTAAATCGAAACGCGTATCATTTGTTTGTGGATTCAAGAGCAAACCACTATTATTTTTGGTTTCTTTATCTTCGGAATATTTCACTACAGCTTCTTCAAAGGTAATTTCCCCATTAAGTATTTGTTCCCTAATTTTTTCCAGCTCATTATATGAAGCTTCCAACTCAGCCTTGCTTATTTTTGGCTGGATTAAAATATGGCGAACATCACGTTCCTGTCCCCTAATTTTTTCAACCAAAATGATATGATATCCAAATCCCGATTCAAACGGTTCAGAAATTTCTCCTTCATCCAAACTGAAAGCCACTTCTTTAAATTCTTTTATGAACCCACTTTCTCTAGTAAGCGTATATAATCCGGCTGCTCCGGGTCCATTTCCAGAAACGGCAGGATCATCAGAGTTAATTATGGCTTTTAATCTAAAGCTGAAACCATTCTCAATTTCTTTCTTAATTTCATTCAATTTGGCAATAACCCTATTGGTTTCTTCCTCAGAAGGTTTTATGTATCTCACAATTTGAGCCAATTCAACTTCTGCGCTAAATTCAGGTAAATTATTGTCTTTTTCAAGATTTTTGAAATAGGTTCTCACTTCTTCAGGGGTAACATCAATTTTTGCTGTAATGCTTGCTCTTTCCTTTTGAATAAGAAGTTGCTCTTTTTGGATATCAAACAATTCTTTTCTTAAATCTTCTTCATCGTTAAATCCATACATTTTTACTACCTTTTCCATAGTTCCCAATTGCTGGGTAAAATAAGCAATATTGCGTTCAACTTCAGTATTTACATCACTATCTGAAGCTACAATACTGTCAATTACTGCGTGATGTGCAATCAACTTTTGAGTCATAATTTCTTCAAGAATTTCACAATCTGTAATGTCCAGTTTACCTTCAAGACGTTGTTGTAATTCTTTTTTAAATTTATCAAGATCAGTGTCCAACACTATATTTTTACCAACCACAACGGCCACGCCATCAATTTTTATTCGTTCCTGTGCATTTATTCCTGTAATCAATAACAGTAATGCCATTACAATTGTATTTTGTTTCATCCTAATATATTTCAAATTGTTGTTTTTTAGTTGCATCTTTAATTAATGTTTCTTCAATATTTCTTAATAATAATAATTTGCGTTGGTGTAAAATCATTTGTTTGATTGTAGGTTTAATATAGCTTTTTGGCGCAATTTCATTCCTTTGTAACACCTGTTTTATAGCGACCAAATATAAGCTTAATGAATCTTCTTTTTGAATAAAATTATCTTTTTTTAACAATTGCTGTTTGTCTTCTGTTTTAAAAATTGGAACCTCGTTTATTAAGTCGCTGTATTTAATCCAAATTGAATCATTTAAATGATGTGATTCTAAAAAAATCTCTTTTTCCTGCAAACGCCTAAAGTCTGCTTTACTTGTTGATTTAAACAATTTTATAAGTTCATTTTTATTTAAAACATCTTTTCCAATTTTAATAAATTTCATCTTAATTAATTCTTCATTCAACTTAAAAATCTCATTGTTGTCCAAATAAAATTGGTCAATATCATCTTCTGTAATATTGGGGTCTAAATATTGTTTTACAACTGCTTCTTTATAGGAATTTATAAACAAATCTTCACGGTATTGTTTTACCAAATCTTCAAACTCTCCTTTTTTATTTTCTAAATTTAATTGGGCTTTCGACAATAATAGTTGTTGTTTAACCCAATTATTGATATAATTTCTTACCAATAAAATACTGTCTTGCTTGGTAATATCTTTTGAAAAAACTGCGGTTAATTCATCTTTGTACAAATAGGTGTCATTTACCCTTGCAACTGGTTGTCTCTTATCTTTTTTAAATGTAAAATAATCACAGGATTGCAATAAAATAAGTGCTAGTAAAAATAAATATACTGACTTCATAAAAATTTTATGCTTTAATTTTTAGAATTACAATATTATTCATAGTTGACAATATGTTAGGCTTTACTTTTAAAAAGAAATTGCGACTAAGTAAAGAAACCCAAATGTATCTAAAATTCATATCTTAATTTTTGTCCTAAAAAGACCTATTTCAATTTAACAAAATCGGTGCAATTTATTTTTAATTTTTGGGATGCGCTGTTAAAGGAATCACAAAGAAATGATCCCTTCAATTTTTTCAGCTTCTTTATATATAAAAATGATATCATCTGATTTTTTCATAATCACATTAATTGAAATACTTGTAAATTTATTGGTTTTTGAAGTCGTTTTAGTAATTACGGCACCTTTAAAATCAAATAAATCTTCAACCTGTTTTATTTTTATTTCTTCGGTTGAAACAATAAATTTAAATAAATATTCTGACGGGAAAAAACTGCTCTCGTCCAATTTATTCTTTAACTTTTCATAAAATTGTTCCCTATTCTCCATTTTTTCTTTTAAAAGTAAAGCTTGCAATTACAATACCATTTAACAGTTGTTGATATTTAGCTGACAAAATTACATGATTATCCTTAGTATTATTTAATGAATACCCTATTTTTGCCAAATGCAAACAAAAATTGTAATCACCGGCGGTCCCGGCACCGGCAAATCTACTGTGATAAAAGAATTGGCTAAACGCAATTTTACGTGCATGCGCGAAATTTCGAGAGAGATTACTTTAAATGCCCGACAAAATGGCACAGAGCAACTGTTTTTAACAAAACCCCTGTTGTTTAGTGAATTGCTGTTAGAAGGACGCGTAAATCAATATATTGAAGCCGAAAAAAAGAATAGTGACTTGGTGTTTTTTGACCGTGGTATTCCAGATGTGCATGCCTATATGAATTATATAAGTATTGATTACCCTAAAGCTTACGTAAATACGAGTAATTTTTACCGATATAATTATATTTTTTTGATGGCTCCTTGGGAAGAAATTTATGTTACGGACAACGAGCGTTACGAAAATTTTGAACAGGCATTAGCGATTCACAATCACCTTGAAAGAGCCTATAATGCATTAGGCTATATAGTTATTGAGGTTCCAACGGGCAATATTGAAGAAAGAACTAATTTTATACTGGCTGCTATAAAATAATGAGTACGCCTCTTGAAATACTCAAAAAATATTGGGGTTATAACCAATTTATAAGTCCTCAAGAGGAAATTATAACTTCTGTTTTAAATGGTGAAAATACCATTGCATTGTTACCAACCAGCGGCGGAAAATCGATTTGTTACCAAGTACCCGCTATGCTTTTAGACGGCGTTTGTATTGTAATTTCTCCTTTAATAGCTTTAATTCATGACCAGGTTAACTATTTGAAGGAAAAAAATATCAAAGCCATTGCTTTAACCTCACAGCTTTCACAAGATGAAATTATTATAGCCTTTGACAATTTACAGTTTGGTGGATTTAATTTTTTATACCTCTCACCGGAAAAGCTGCAATCGGCTTTCATTCAAGACAAAATTAAACAATTGAATGTTTCTCTTATTGCAATTGATGAAGCGCACTGCATCTCGGAATGGGGACACGATTTTAGGCCTTCTTATTTAAAATTAGCACTGCTAAAAGAATTGCAGCCAAATGCAACTTTTATAGCGTTAACTGCAACCGCCACTCAAAGAGTTTTGGAAGATATCCAGAGTAATTTGGGATTAAAAGAAGCAAAAATCATTAAAAAATCGTTTAAAAGAGAAAATTTAATTTATCAGGTTCGAATTACTGAAAATATTTATGGTAAACTGCTTCAACTTTTAGCCAAAATAAACGCCTCTGTAATTATTTACACCAATAACAGAAAACAAACTAAGGAAGTCAGTAATTTTTTGCTGAAAAACAACTTCAAAAGCAGTTTTTATCACGGCGGATTGTCCAATGTTGAAAAAAATGAAGCGTATGCCAGTTGGATGAGTGACAAAACGCCTATTATGGTGGCAACAAATGCCTTTGGAATGGGAATAAACAAATCAAATGTAAGAGCCGTTATCCATATAAATACTCCAAGCAGCTTAGAGAATTACATTCAGGAAGCTGGAAGGGCAGGAAGAGACGGAAAAATATCTTATGCCATTATTTTAGCCAATAAAACAACACTGTATGAAGCCTCGGCTAAATTTGAAGCCAATACCGCAACCACCAAAACTGTAAAACTCGTTTATCATCATTTAAATCAGTATTACGCAATTTCCCTTGGAGAAATGCCAAGCCAATCGTTTAGCTTTTCCTTGCAGGAATTTTGCGCAACCTATAACCTGAACTTGGTGTTGACTTATAATGCCATCAAAGTTTTAGAACGTGAAAATATTGTTTTATTAGATGAAAATTATAATAAAAAATCTACGCTGAAATTTTTAGTCAACAACCATCAAATGTTTGACTATTTAAGCAGTCATCTTTCAACAAATGAGCTTATTAAACTTATTTTAAGAAGTTATGGAGGCATTTTTGAACATTACACCATTATCAATGAATACAAATTGTCCAAAAAATTGAATTGCTCAAAAAATGAAGTGGTGAAGCTACTCAAGGAATTGCAAAGCAATGGTATTTTAGGTTACAATTATGAAAATACAACATCCCGACTGTCCTTTTTGATAGCGAGAGACGATAATTATACCATCAACAGCATTTCAAGAAATATTGAACAACAAAATAATTTGAAATTCGAAAAATTAAGAGCGGTAATCTCCTATATTGAAGACACAAAAATCTGCAGAACCCTTCAGTTTCTTTCCTATTTTAATGAATTCATCACCGAACCTTGTGGAACTTGCGACAATTGTTTAGCAAAAAAAGCAAAACACAATTCAACACAAACCATTTCGGAACAAATCATTGAATTGCTGAAA
>JBAZGP010000035.1:0-6439 GCA_041652835.1 Lutibacter sp.
CCTTGAACAATCAACTGATTATCTATTGCTACATAGCCCCAAATAGCATCCCACAAACCTTTCCCTCTTACAGGAACTATATATAACGTTTTACCATCTTTCTCTCCAATAAACAAAGGCAGCTTTCTTTTATAATTCGGGTTTTTAGCTTCTGTTGCTTCTTTTTTAATATCAATCAAATAAGCATTAGGATCTTCAACTGCTTCGGTTCCTGTGATAACCAATTGTTTGGTGATGTATTTTGCAAACTCTTTGGCTACAATACTTTTTGAAACGAATTCAACGCTGGTTTCATCATTTTCATTAACACCCATGGCGTATAAAATATTTTGTTGCTTTTCTATACGTTTATTTTCGGAAATTTTTCCTTCCAAAGAAGTTGCCACAAAAGCCAATAGAGTGCCAACTATAAGCACCATTCCTATCGCGAATAGCACTGTGTATGTATTGCTTTCAGTATTCTTTGCCATATTATACAGTTTTAACTTTTAAACGTTTTAGCCTCTTTTTAACATTGCCTTTTACAATATAATGGTCAATGGTTGGTGCGAATACATTCATTAATAAAATGGCTAACATTACGCCCTCCGGATAAGCAGGATTAAATACTCTAATCATAATTGACATAAACCCGATTAAAAATCCGTAAATCCATTTGCCTTTGTTGGTCTGAGATGCGGTTACTGGGTCGGTTGCCATAAAGACAACCCCAAATGCAAATCCACCAAGCAATAAATGGTGCCAATATACCGTGCTCATTAAAGCATAAAACTTATTTCCTTCTACAATCCAACCAGCATTAACGACTCCGTTAAAAATAAGTCCCATAACTAAAGCGCCAAGAACAGATGAAAATATAATTCTCCAACTTGCTATTTTGGTGAAAATTAAAAATAAGCCTGCCAGTAATATTAAGAATGTTGAAGTTTCCCCTACAGATCCGGGAATAAACCCAAAAAACATATCGTAAAGGGAATATGCCAGTTCTTTTCCCTGAGCTAAACTTCCCAGAATAGTTTCGCCGGATACTGCAGCCACATCAGCACCTGCAGCCATTTCTTGAGCTCTTTCAACTGCTCCAGAAACCCAAACTTTATCTCCCGTCATCCAAGTTGGATAGGCAAAGAATAAAAATGCACGGACTATCAAAGCTGGGTTTAAAATATTCATTCCGGTACCTCCAAAAACTTCTTTTCCTATAACAACCCCAAAAATTATAGCTACAGAAAGCATCCAAAGCGGTATATCTACAGGCACAATTAATGGAATTAACATTCCTGTTACAAAATAGCCCTCTTCAACTTCGTGTCCTTTAATTATTGCGAAAAAAACCTCAATTCCAAGTCCTACGACATAAGAAACCACAACAAGAGGTAGTACTTTTAAAAAACCAAACCAAAAAGCATCCATAGATAAAAAATCTACCGGCTCACCAAAAGCTTTAAAGTGTTGAAAACCTGTATTGAACATACCGAATATCAAACAAGGTATGAGGGCCAAAACCACCATAGTCATTGTTCTTTTCAAATCATCGGCACCTTTTATGTGTCCACCAGAGTGTGTGGTTTCATTTGGTGTATATAAAAAGGTATGAACAGATTCAAAAGCAGGTAACCACTTTTTACCTTCACCTTTTACTTTTATATTATGTAATTTTTCTTTTAATCCCATAACCTTATCCTATTTCTTTTAACATTAAGTCTAACCCTTTTCTAATAATTTCTTGATGTGGTTGTTTAGAAACACAAATAAATTCTGTTAAAGCAAAATCCTCTGGAGCCACTTCATACATTCCCATTTGCTCCATTTCGTCCAAATCCTCATACAAACAGGATTTTAAAATTTGCATAGGAAAAATATCTAAAGGAAAAACTTCTTCGTAGGCTCCAGTAACCACAAAGGCCCTTTGTTCGCCATTTGTGTTTGTGTTTAAATCAAACTTTTTATTTGGGAATAACCAAGAAAAAGTTAAGGCTCTTGAGGTAGATATTTTATTGAATACTGGTAATGACCATCCAAATAACTCATAATCATCACCTTCAGGGATAACGGTAATTATATTATCATAATACCCTAAATTTTCTTTTAAATTTTTGGCTTTGCCCGTTAAAACATTTCCACTGATAATTCTGTTGTTATTTCCTTTTAGTTTTCTGTCAACTAAAGAAGATATTGTTGCTCCAATTTTTGTTTTATAATATTTAGGTGCTTCAACAGATGAACCAGCCAATGCAATAATTCGTTCTGCATTAAATATACCCGTTAAAAGCAATTCTCCAATAATTACCAAATCCTGTGGCGTAATTGTCCAAACTGTTTCTCCTTTATTTACTGGGTCTATTTTTGCAATTTGAGTTCCAACATTTCCAGAAGGATGCGGGCCAGAAACTTTATGTAAGTTTATATTATCCAATCCTGCTAAAGGTGAGTTTGCATTTTTTCCTACGGAAACATGGACTTCACCGGTAGTTAACTTGCTTAAAGCGGTAATAGCAGCCTGTAATGATTTTTCTTTACCGGCTAAAACGTAATCATAATCAGCAGCCAAAGGTGCGCTGGCATAAGCCGAAACAAAAATTGCTTTTGGTGTGTTTGCAGTATTTGCAATTACATCATAAGGTCTTTGCTTAATAAACGGCCAACAACCAGAAGCCAATAAATGACTTTTAATCTCCTCGGCTTTCATGGTTTTGGAATCTTTCACTCCAAAATCAAAAAATTGTTGCTCGCGGTCGGCTTTAATTTTAATGGCCAATATCTTTCTTTTTTCACCACGAATAATATCAATCACTTCTCCACTAACGGGTGACGGAAATTTCATTTCCTCATTGGCTTTATTATAAAACACAGCTTCTCCAGCTTTTAACTGGGTACCAATTTTAACTGATAATTTAGGAATAATACTGTGGAAATCTTCAGGTTTTAATGTGTAAACATCACTAGTTATTGCATTCTCGGTAACTTTTTGAGCTTCACCTTTCAGCTTAATATCTAGACCTTTTTTAATATGAATGCCTTTTGACATATATCTTAAGTTTATTTAATAGTCTTTTAAAAAACGGTACAAAAATACAATTTATACATTAGTAATCTATGTTTTTTGTCATATTTTCATATAAAATTTTGCTAATGGCAACTATGGTATAGTTTTAGTACTTTTAGCACTAAATTTGCGTTAAGAATTAGGTAAAATCACAGTGCTAAAATTTAAGTTTATGTTTAAAAATAGTTTTATTTTGTTTTGTTTTTTATGTTTTGTCCAATTTGGATTTTCCCAAAGTGACTTTCCGGATGCCGAGCATATTAAGACGATTATTTTAAAACCTATGGCTATAAACGCCTATGCACCAATTGTTCAATTGGGAGAAAAATTAATGCTAACTTTTGATGATTTAAATGCCGATGAACATACCTATTCCTATCAAATTCGCTATTGTGAATTGGATTGGGCCCATTCTAATTTAGTAGAATCTGAATTTATTGATGGGTTTGCCCAAGACAGAATCAGAGATTACGAAAATTCATTTAACACCTTACAACACTATACAAATTACCACGTTACCATTCCAAATGAAACCACAAAACTTAAAATTTCAGGAAATTATGAAATTGCTGTTTTAGATGAAAATGAAGAAGTGGTTTTTAAACGTCGTTTTGTGGTTTATGAGCCAAAAGTTACTGTTGGCGTAGCTGTTTTTAAAAGTAGGGATATTGCCTTTTTCAACACCAAACAAGCTGTTGAGTTCACCATTAATTCACCAAATCTTCTCATTAACAATCCAATTGAAGAAATTATTCCGGTAATTCTTCAAAATAACAATTGGCAAAATGCCATTATAGGTTTAAAGCCCCAATTTTATAGAGGAAGTCAATTGCTTTACAAATACAATAAAGAAACAAGTTTTTGGGGCGGAAATGAATTTTTATATTTCGACACCAAATCCATCAGAAATACTTCCTTAAATATTGCCAAAGTTGAATTGGGAGAAGATTTGTACAATACCTATTTATATACCGACAAAGAAAGAAGAAACCAGCCTTATACTTTATATCCCGACGTAAACGGAAATTTTGTAATTAGAATCTTAAATGCGGAAAATAACAATACGGATGCCGATTACAGTTGGGTATATTTTTCATTAAAATGTTCGGCCAACCTTGAAGGTAAGGATGTTTATGTCAACGGAAATTTTAACAATTGGCAGTTAAATGAGAAAAACAAATTAACCTTTAATAAAATTTCAGGTTTGTATGAAACGAAACTCCTTTTGAAGCAAGGGTTTTATAATTACCAATACTTAACAAAATCAAAAGACGGAACAATTAGCACCCATGATATTGACGGATCCTTTTATCAAACTGAAAATGACTACACGGTTTTGGTGTATTACAAAAAATTTGGAAGCAGGCACACAAAAGTAATTGGTGTTGGTTTTGGCAATTCTGAAAAAATAAATAACTAGTATTTGTTTGAGAATTTTAGTATCTTTGAGCATTAGGAAAGAAGTAATTGGCTATGGTACAACAAGTAACAAATGGAATTAAAATTACGGTAACTTCTAATTTCGAAGGCACAAGCTATAGAAATTTTAGACTATATTTTGTTTTTAGCTACGAAGTTACCATTGAAAACCAAAGCAATGATACCGTTCAGCTTTTAGAACGACAATGGACAGTTTTTGATTCTTTAAACCATAATGAAGTTGTTGAAGGCTCTGGTGTTATTGGAAAAAAGCCAATATTAAAACCCATACAAAAATACACGTATAAGTCCAATTGCCTTTTAACCTCCCCAATTGGTGCTATGAAAGGCTTTTACAATATGGTAAATTTTTCTAACTCTAACACTTTTAAGGTATATATTCCCACTTTTCAGTTGATGGTTTTTAGTATCCATAACTAATACAAATTAGATTGAAAGGACGGAACTTTAGGCGCGTAATAATACAAAAAATTATATTTTAGTTTTATTTAGTGAAGTTTTATTGCTCTTTAAGGGAGGTTAAAATTTTTTGGGAATGTACCAAATCTTCATAAATCATTTCAATGGTATTTTCTGTTTTTTTTAATGAAGTAATACTAACAGTTTCCACATAAGAACGTTTCATTAAAATAGCTTGTTCTTTATCTTCATTTTCAGAATGATGAAATTTTAATATGGCAGATGAAGTAAAATCATTTTTCGAAAGCCATTCTCGAAACCATTTTTTGCGCAATTCCTTAGTTTCATTGGTGTACAAAGAAGAAGAAGACCATATTTTGGGTTCGTTTTTATGTTTTATGATATGCTTTTGATCTTCATCCCAAACAAGTTCCACCAAATTCAATTCATTATTGTTCCAGTCTGCGATAATCATCGTAAAAGGTTCAATGCCTAATAAATTGAGGTTTTCAATATAAAGTTGAAGGCTTTCTTCTTTCAATAATTCTTTGGCAATTAACCCGCGGCTTTTTCTATAATTATCCTTTCTTTTATGTTTTGTAAAACCTCCGTTCAGCACACAAACCAACCTTTTTTTTGAACTTACACCAATCCAAGTTCCACCGGCAACTTCATCTTTTGGAAACAGCATTTCAATACCATTTTCTAAATATATTTTTGGAGGCAGCGTTTCTCTTTGTCTTTGTTCATCTCTGTTAGTGGTAAACAGGAAATTGGTATTGCCCAAAGGTAAAAAAGTAACTGTACACATTGTATTAAAATTTGATTATTGAGTATTAGGGCTTAAGATAAAAAGTTAATTCAATTATGTAACTTTGCACCACAAATTTAAATTAAAAAACTTTAAAAATAAACACTATGGCTTCAGGATTTTACAATGTACCAAATGCAGTTAATGAGCCTATAAATTCATACGCTCCAGGAACTCCAGAACGCAAATCATTATTAGACACCTATAAAAAAATGATCAACGAACAGGTTGATATTCCTTTTTATATTGGCGGCAAAGAGTACAGAACAGGAAAGACGGTAGATATTCATCCTCCTCACAATCATAAACACTGCGTTGGAAAATACCATACTGCCGAAAAAGAACATATTGAACTGGCCATTAAAAAATCAGTGGAAGCACGCGTAAAATGGGCGGCAACAAGCTGGGAACACAGAGCGGCTATTTTCTTAAAAGCTGCCGATTTATTGGCTGGGCCATTTCGCAATAAAATAAATGCCGCAACGATGATTGCGCAATCTAAAAATGTATTTCAGGCAGAAATTGATGCTGCTTGTGAATTGATTGATTTTTTCCGATTTAACGTTCAATTTATGACGGAGATATACAGCAATCAACCAATATCTTCTCCAGGAATTTGGAACCGCACAGAATATCGTGCGCTTGAAGGTTTTGTGTATGCAATAACTCCCTTTAACTTTACGTCAATTGCGGGTAATTTGCCTGCCGCACCTGCATTAATGGGAAATGTGGTGATTTGGAAACCC
>JBAZGP010000035.1:6449-16422 GCA_041652835.1 Lutibacter sp.
TGCACAGGTAATTATGGAATTGTTTAAAGCTGCAGGTTTGCCTGATGGCGTTATCAATATGGTAACTGGTAATTCAGCAATGATTACCGATGTTTTATTGAACAGTTCCGATTTTGCTGGTGTTCACTTCACAGGTTCAACACCAGTATTTAAAAGTTTCTGGGAAACTATTGGAAAAAATATGAATAAATACAAATCATATCCCCGCATTGTTGGAGAAACAGGAGGAAAAGATTTTATTTGGGCGCATCCAAGTGCTAATGCGCAGGAAGTAGCCACCGCAATATCAAGAGGTGCTTTTGAATTCCAAGGCCAAAAATGTTCCGCTGCATCACGCGCTTATTTACCAAAAAGTTTGTGGGGAAATATAAAAACTTCCATTGAAAAAGATATGAAATCGTTTAAAATGGGATCTCCGGAAGACACTACGAACTTTATAAATGCAGTGATTGATAACAGAGCATTCAAAAAATTATCGAGCAGTATAGATCAAGCCAAATTAGATGCTGATGCAGAGATTATTATTGGAGGCGGTTATAGCGATGAAATTGGTTATTTTATTGAACCAACGGTAATTGTAACCACAAACCCAAAATACACAACCATGGTCAATGAGTTGTTTGGACCTATTATGACCATTTATGTTTATGAAGATGAGAAATGGGAAGAAACTTTAGATTTGGTTGATAGCACCAGCGAATACGCACTAACAGGCGCTATTTTTAGTGGAGACCGTTATGTTATTGATATTGCAACCAACAAATTGGAAAATGCTGCCGGAAATTTTTATATCAACGACAAACCAACGGGAGCAGTTGTTGGACAACAACCATTTGGTGGCGCTCGCGGATCGGGAACAAATGATAAAGCAGGTTCTGTTTGGAATTTATTGCGTTGGGTAAATACGCGAACCATTAAAGAAACTTTTGTTCCGCCAATCGATTACAGGTATCCATTTTTGAAAGAAAGCACTATTGAAACAGTTGAAAAAGAAGTGGAAAGTGCCATTGAGAAATTAAAAGAATTTGGAAAAGAAATGTCTGTGAAATTTAAAAAGTGATAAATTCCAAAATAAAAGAAATGCGCCAATCGGCGCATTTCTTTTATACAATAATTTATAGCAATCCTCAATTTTATCCTCCTTGAAGTTTGTCGGCTCCTGCCAACAAACCAGTTAATTGTTCAGGGTGATGTATTAAAATAGGGATGTGTTGCGGACAAATGTAAAATTCACTTTCTTGGTAATGAAATTTTGTTACCGGTACTTCTGTGGATGGTTTTTTACATACTAAACATGCTTTTGATTGACTCATAATTTATAATTTAATATCAGACAAATTTACCTTTTATTATTTGTTTTAAACATACATAAGTATTATTTCTTTTTTAAAGGAATATGTACCACTTTTTTGGTTTCAAAAAATTCTTCTTTAAAATAATCGGTTAAATTAAAAATTTTTGCATTTAAAAAATGTTGTAATTCTTCTGTTAAATCACCTCCTTTTAAATATAAAATTCCGTTTTTTAATTCGTGTCGCTGTTTTTTTGCGATTTTATTTCTGGTCCATTTTACAAATTCATCCATATTGGTAACTGCTCGGCTTACAATAAAATCGAATTCGCCTTTCACTTCTTCAGCCCTGATAGCTTCAGCTCTTACATTTTTTAAATCGAGTGCCACAACAATTTCATTCACCACTTTAATTTTTTTAGCAATGGAATCAACCAAATGGAAACGAGTTTCAGGAAACAATATGGCCAATGGAATCCCAGGAAATCCTCCGCCAGTGCCCACATCCAAAATATTGACACCTGATTTAAACGACTGTACTTTTGCAATTCCCAAGGAATGTAATACGTGCCTTATCTGCAATTCATCAATGTCTTTTCTTGAAATTACATTTATTTGGGCATTCCAAAAAGCATACAATTCTTCTAATTTTGAAAATTGTAAAATTTGATTTTCAGATAAATTGGGAAAATGATTTAAGATAATGTCCATATTTACGATATTGTAGGCGCAAAATTACGGTTTCCAAAATTAAAATAACATCTTTAAAAAAATTGTTATATTTTTAATAAAAATTCTTTTTCAAAACTTAAATGGCGTAATTTTGGCTTGGTAATATATTGATATACAAATATAATTATGATAAATAATACCATCAGTTTTTCACGAACAGACAATGCGAATTTTTTCCGGACCCTAAATAAGCGGATAAATACTTATTTTAAGGAAAATGAGATTAAAAAAACCGGAAATTGGAAATTATACACCAAAGCCATCATCATGTTCAGTATGTTTTTAGTGCCTTTAGTTTTAATATTAACAGTTTCTATGCCGCAATGGGCGTTGCTTTTATTAACTGTAGTTATTGGAATTGGAATGGCAGGCGTTGGAATGAATGTGATGCACGACAGCAATCACGAATCTTTTTCAAATAAAAAATGGGTGAATAAGGTAATGGGAAGCAGCATTTATATTTTGGCTGGAAATGTTTACAACTGGAAAGTGCAACACAATGTTTTACACCATTCATTTACCAATATTCAGGGACACGATGAGGATATTGATGCCGGAAGAATTATCCGTTTTTCCAGACATGCCAAATGGCTGAGAATACATCAATTTCAAAAATATTATTCTATTTTTCTATATGGGCTGTTAACCATTAACTGGGCAATTACAACCGATTTTAAACAAATGCACAAATATTTGAAACGCAAATTATCTTATGGGAAGTTTCCAAATCCAGCAACGGAATGGACTACCTTAATCATTACAAAATTGGTGTATTATATGCTTTGGATTGTTTTGCCAATTCTGGTTTTAGACATTTCTTGGTGGAAAGTACTTATTGGTTTTTTTGTGATGCATTATACCGCAGGCATGATTTTGAGTTTGGTTTTTCAATTGGCGCATGTAGTTCCAAATACAGAAATGCCTTTGCCTGATGAAGAAGGAAATTTAGAACACACTTGGGCGGTGCATCAATTGTACACAACATCAAACTTTGCGCCTACAAACAAATTGATTTCTTGGTACACTGGCGGATTAAATCATCAGGTTGAACATCATATTTTTCCTAATATTTCTCATATTCATTATGGAAAAATTTCAAAAATTGTAAAAGAAACGGCACTGGAATTTAATTTGCCGTATAACGAATATAAAACTTTTAAAAAGGCAGTTATTGAACATTTTAATCAATTAAAAACGCTGGGTGTAAAACCAGCGTATACCTAAATTTTTCTTTATGACTAATCAACTATCAGACAGAATTAACAGCTTACCGGTTTCAGAAACCTTAGCTATGGCTGCAAAAGCCAGAGAACTAAAAGAGCAGGGAAAAGACATTATCAGTTTAAGTTTGGGAGAACCCGACTTTAATACACCCGATTTTATCAAAGAGGCAGCCATTCAAGCCATTCATGACAATTACAGTTCTTACAGTCCTGTTGATGGTTATGTGGATTTGAAAAAGGCGATTTGCGAAAAATTTAAACGGGATAATAATTTGGTTTACCAACCCAATCAAATTGTGGTTTCAACAGGTGCAAAACAGTCTATTGCAAATATAGCGATGGTTTTGTTAAATCCAGGAGACGAGGTTTTATTACCGGCACCATATTGGGTAAGTTATTCTGCAATTGCAATATTGGCAGAAGCAGCTTATAAAGAAATTCCTTCCACCGTAGAAACCGATTTTAAAATCACTCCTGAACAGTTAGAAGCTGCAATTACACCAAAAACCAAAATGATTTTCTTTAATTCACCAAACAATCCAAGCGGTACAGTTTACAGTGAACAAGAATATAGGGCTTTGGCAAAAGTGATTGAAAAATATCCAAATATTTACGTGCTTTCCGATGAAATTTATGAACATATAAATTATGGAGAACGGGTGTTTAGTTTCGCTTCCATCGAAAATATGTATGACCGAACCATTACCGTGAATGGCGTTGCAAAAGCATTTGCTATGACTGGTTGGAGAATTGGTTATATGGGCGGTCCGGAATGGATTGCAAAAGCGTGTACTAAAATGCAGGGACAAATTACTTCCGGAGCCAACAGTATTGCGCAACGTGCAACTATTGCGGCTATACAAGCACCCGTTTCGAAAATTAAATATATGGTTGACGAATTTCGAAGTCGAAGAGATATTGTTGTGGCATTGCTTAGAGAAATTGATGGATTTAAATTGAATGTGCCTGTAGGTGCTTTTTATGTTTTTCCTGATGTTTCTGCTTTCTTCGGAAGAAAAATTAAAGGATATCAGATTGAAAATGCTGCAGATTTTTCTATGTTTTTATTGGCAGAAGCAAATGTGGCAACCGTAACCGGTGATGCTTTTGGTGCGCCAACCTGCATTAGAATATCTTATGCCGCCTCAGAGCCGCAATTGCGAGAAGCTATTAAAAGAATTAAAGACGCGTTAAGTTAAAAATAAAAAATATTTTAAAAAAGATCCAGGCAATTTGTCTGGATTTTTTGTTATTCCTAACTGAGCTTTGAACCCTATTTTGTTCAATATCCTACTAATAAGGATGATTCTTCCCATAGCGGCTTTTGGCAAAAATGAAGTGTACTTGCAAAAAATTAAATCACAAATATTAATCCAATTGTAGAAATTATAGCCAATAATGGCGTTTTGGCTCCAACCTGATAATTAACGCCTGAGTGCGTAAATGAACCCGAACTTGCATAAGAAGAGAAAAAACTTGAGAAAATATTTGATAAGACTTGACCAATAAATTCCTGATTATTGTCTAATTTTTGAAGGGAATGCAGCGCTATGGTTCTGGATTTGAAACTGCTTTAACCAATCCCAATTAGGCTAAAGTAGATGCTCCTGAAATTAACAATCAAATGTCTTTATAGTTAAAATCTGGAATTTTAAATGGCCGTAAATTAAGAGAAACATTGCCTACATTTTCTATATCGGATTTCCTCCCAATAAATTTGCTAAAGAAATAAAAGTCTTCAATTCTATTTCTGAGTTAGCAAATTCTTATATACAAACCTATCCTTCTAAATTAAAATTAGTCTTACCAATACATTTTGTGCTCAGTAAAAAATAATTTCTTAATAAAAAGCAAGTAAATGCTTACTTATATGTAATTTTTGAATTTATCAAAAAGAATATTTCTTATGTATAAGTCTCATTATCAGTTATATAATAGGTATTTTAATTGATTTGTATATATGATATTTTTATACTAATTTTAATGTCATATTTAATATATTAGAAAAGTTAAATATAACTATTCTTACTTATTTACAAAAACTTCATAAGAAAGGACAGTATAAAATTTCACATTAAATAATTAATAACAAATCGGCCTTGAACTTTGTTTTATAGGCAAAAAAAGAAAAGTCAACATGAAAAAATTTAACAACTCCTTTCTTAAAAAGGAAAATAGCAGAAAAAAGAATAAAAACTTTGTAGTTTTTACAATCTTATTTATTGGTTTATTATCAATTTCTACTAGTCATTCTAATGCTCAAAATTTAGACACCGTAGCAAAGCAGGATAAAATAGTTAATGAAACAAGTTGGAATTACGATTATATTCGAGAGGTTCCCCCAATCATGATGAGAGACCCACTTATTGAAATGCTTGGACAAACTAATGAACCTATACCATATTTTTACGAAGAAGCTGCTAAAACAGCTGGTCACTCGTGCATGGTTGTAGCCTCAGCCTGGATGATGACCCGTTTAGCTCTAGAGCAGCTCTACCCAAATGGAGAAGTTCCAGTACGTGGGCAAATTAAAATTGAAATGCCAGGGGCAGAAGATGAATGGAACATAGGGGTGTTTGGTGAAGTAATGGCATATATTACTGGTGCCACCACAAAAAATGGCTTTTCAGGTTCTGTATTTGCAAAAGGAAATCCACTAACGATTCGTAGAAACAAAATGATATATACAGAAAATCCTATTGGAACACCTCCACCCAAAATGAAATGGATTTTTACTCGCTTAGACAATAATAAGTCTGTATCTGCTTCAGTCAACATTGCTTTAATACAACCAAAAGCAGATGAAAAGGTTCTAAAAGAAATAGGAAATAAAGTAGCCTCTGGTACAGCAACACCTGAAGAATTAGCAAACTTTCATAAAAATTGGAATGCTGGTGCACTTTATGTTTTAGAAAATGCCTATACTGTTGATGGATTAATAACAATCGGAACTATAGAAGACAAATAAAACCAGTAAATAAATAAGGTACTACAATAATTTAAATATTCGGACGAGGCTTGACCTCGTCCGAATATTGTATAGAATACATAAAAATTAGTCTCTGAAATATGACGAATAGTATAAACTGGCAATCATCGCAAAAGCAACAGCGTGAGGAATTACAATTATCGTCCTTGTAATCCCCGCTATTAAATCATCTTTCCAAGAGTTTTTTACTAAAGACAGCCAAACTAAAAAAAGAGGTATTTTTAGTTTTGTGATGAAGCTAACAAAAAAAAAATTAAAATAAACCAGTTTGGCTAATTCCTTTAATTCTTCCTAAATGTTTGTAGGCAAGTTCCGTTACTTCTCTTCCTCGTGGCGTTCGCATAATAAAACCTTCCTGAATCAAAAATGGTTCATAAACTTCTTCAATTGTTTCTATATTTTCACCTACTGCAGTTGCAATGGTGCTAATACCAACAGGACCACCTTTAAACTTGTCAATTATGGTTATAAGGATTTTATTGTCCATTTCATCCAAACCATGAGCGTCAACATTTAATGCGTTTAGCGCGTATTTGGCAATTTCAATATCTATTTTCCCGGTTCCTTTAATTTGGGCAAAATCACGAACTCTTCTTAGCAGTGCATTCGCAATACGAGGTGTTCCTCTGCTTCTTCCTGCAATTTCAATGGCCGATTCCATAGAAATGGGAACTTTTAAAATAGTTGCACTGCGCTGTAGAATGGTTGTTAACAATTCAGTACTGTAATATTGTAAACGGCTGCTGATTCCAAAACGCGCTCGCATTGGTGCTGTTAATAAACCAGAACGTGTGGTTGCCCCAATTAAGGTAAAAGGCTCTAAATCTATTTGAACCGTACGGGCATTTGGCCCGGATTCTATCATAATATCAATGCGATAATCTTCCATGGCCGAATATAAATATTCTTCCACAATTGGACTTAATCGATGAATTTCATCAATAAATAATACGTCTCGTTCATTCAAATTTGTCAATAAACCGGCCAAATCACCTGGTTTATCCAAAACAGGACCCGAAGTAATTTTAAGTCCAACATTTAATTCATTTGCTAAAATATGCGCCAAAGTAGTTTTACCAAGTCCGGGAGGCCCATGAAATAACGTATGGTCAAGTGCTTCGTTTCTTAAATTGGCTGCTTTTACAAAAACTTTCAGGTTGTCTATAATCTGCTCCTGACCCGTAAAATCATCGAATGTTAAGGGACGTAACTTTTTTTCTACGTCTAAATCTTCAGGAGAAGACAAGTTTTTGTCAGGATTTAAGTTTTCGTTCATAAAAACAAAGATAACGAAGTAAAATAATTAAATGTGAAATGTGAAATATTAAATATTAGATATTAGAAGTTAAAAGGGAAAAGACAAAAGTTAGATATTAGAAGTTCAAGTTTAAAGTAAAAATAAAAAAATTGGCAATGTTGTGATGGCCTATTCAAAACTAAAAAATTCTCAGCAAATCCATTTTTTAAGATAGTTTGCTGAGAATTTCAATTTTGTATTTTAGGTTATTGGAAAGTTAAGATTCCTCTTCGCCTTCATACAAAGGCGTAATTTGAGAAACAAAATCTTCTGGTAGCCCAGGTTTGCTGTAATCATACGGCCAACGATGAACGGTAGGGATTTCACCCGGCCAGTTTCCATGTCCAATTTCAACAGGTGTAGTCCATTCCAAAGTATTTGATCTCCAAGGATTTTGTGTGGCCTTTTTGCCTTTGTATATGCTAAAAAAGAAGTTTGTCAAGAAAATAATTTGTGCAGCTCCTCCTAAAATAGCGAACCATGTGATTAAGATATTTATATCGGATATATCATCAAATAATGGAAATGCGGTGTTTGCATAATACCTACGAGGTAATCCTGCCAATCCAACAAAATGCATCGGGAAAAATACACCATAAGCGGCAATCGCCGTGAGCCAGAAATGCCAATAACCCAAAGTTTTGTTCATCATTCTGCCAAACATTTTAGGAAACCAATGGTAAACACCTGCAAACATTCCATAAATAGCAGATACGCCCATTACCAAGTGAAAGTGCGCAACCACAAAATACGTATCGTGAACATTAATATCCAATGCACTGTCTCCCACTACAAGCCCTGTCAATCCACCTGAAATAAATGTTGAAACAAAACCAATTGAAAAAAGCATTGCGGTATTAAATTGAAGATTCCCTTTCCACAAGGTGGTAAGCCAGTTAAAAGCTTTCACTGCGGAAGGAATTGCAATCAGCAAAGTGGTAAAGGTAAATACTGAACCTAAAAATGGATTCATTCCGGAAACAAACATATGATGCCCCCAAACAATAGTTGATAAAAATGCAATGGCAAATATGGAACCAATCATTGCCCTGTAACCAAAAATAGGTTTGCGCGAATTGGTGGCAATAATTTCAGAAACAATACCCATTGCAGGTAATATTACAATATAAACTTCAGGATGACCCAAAAACCAAAATAAATGTTCAAACAATACAGGAGAACCGCCTTGATAATGTAAAACTTCCCCTTGAATAAAAATATCTGATAAATAGAAAGAAGTTCCAAAACTTCTGTCGAAAATCAACAACAATGCTGCTGATAACAAAACTGGAAATGATACTACACCAATAATTGCAGTCACAAAAAATGCCCAAATGGTTAAAGGCAATCTGGTCATGGTCATTCCAACAGTTCTTAAATTAAGAACGGTAACAATATAATTTAACGCGCCCATTAAGGAAGAAGCAATAAAAATTGCCATAGAAATTAACCAAAGTGTCATTCCCATTCCAGAACCTGGAATGGCTTGCGGCAAAGCGCTTAAAGGTGGATAGATTGTCCATCCGGCTGATGCTGGACCTGCTTCAATAAAAAGAGAACTTAACATAATTACACTCGACAAAAAGAACAGCCAATACGAAATCATATTTAAAAATCCTGAAGCCATATCACGAGCACCGATTTGCAAGGGAATTAATAAGTTACTGAAAGTTCCACTTAAACCTGCTGTTAAAACAAAGAATACCATAATAGTGCCGTGAATGGTTACTATAGCAAGGTAAATATCTGGAGACATAACTCCACCATCTTGATGACGACCTAAAAAAGCTTCAATGATGCTAAAAGAAGTGTCGGGCCAAGCGATTTGCAATCTAAATAACATGGACATAAAAACGCCAATAACACCCATAAAAATACCAGTAATCAAAAACTGTTTTGAAATCATTTTATGGTCAGTACTAAAAACGTATTTTGTGATAAATGTTTCTTTGTGATGATAATCAGACATATTATATTTTTTTAAGTAGTAGTAAGTAGTAGTAATTTATTATTGGACAACTTGAGCAATTGATTCCTGAACAACTTTGGAAATTGTTTTTTGATTGCTCAACCAACTATTAAAATCGGCCTCTTCTTCAACAATTATCTTCATTTGCATATTGTAATGTGAAGCGCCACAAATTTTATTGCACAATAACAGATAATCAAATTCATAAGGATCTTCTCCTTTTTCTGTCCTTATTTTATTAATTCCTTTCACTTTAGCCATTGTTTTTTTATTTAACCTCATTTCAGCAGTAGTTATACTTGGCGTGAAGGAAAATTGGGTCACCATTCCTGGAACACAGTTCATTTGTGCTCTAAAATGAGGCATATATGCAGAGTGCAAAACATCTTGTGAACGAAATTTAAAAATCACTTGCCGTCCTTTTGGCAAGTGCAATTCACGGGTTGGAATATCATCCAAGGAATTCAAATCG
>JBAZGP010000036.1:0-16354 GCA_041652835.1 Lutibacter sp.
GAATTCAACTGTTTTCATAATCAATAAGTTTTTAAATCCTTATATAAATTTAAGCAAAAAAACTCATCGGTGTTTGCGTGTGCGCTAAATCATGGGTATTTCATAAGCAGAAACTCTAAAAAGGAACTAAAACAGCTTTGTAAATCTTTGTGAGTTTTCTTTGTGCAGCTTGGTGTAATAGCTATTTCACTAATTTTCTTCAAGAATCAAAAGGTTTTAAAAAGAAAACAGCAATCCGCATAAAACTATTTTTAGGAAAAGTTGAGTTCAAAAGGTTTGGAGATATAATCTAACGGAACAATACTTGCGCTATTTTTACCCACGTAAGCATTTAAAATTCGCCTAACATCATTGTTTTCTTTTTGTGCGTTCAGCAAATTAAAATAACCTTCAGCAGATGTTATCCTTTTTTTCTTGCTGGCGTACCCAAATCCCTTGTAAATTCCGTTAATAACCAAAACATAAGCATATTCATTGGTGGTTCTGCCAGTTTCTTTAATGATAAAATTTTCAGATTTAAATTTTAAGGAATCAATGGCTTCTTGCACCCTTAAATTATACGATTCAACAGGTTCTTCGTCTTTACAAATGCCTTTGCATTTTTTAATTTGATAATGAAAACAAGTGGAAACATTGGTTTGTAAATGATAATATTTTGGACACAATTCAAATTCTTCGCATAATTTCTCCATAAAAATCCGGCATTCCGTAACATTGGAAAACTTCATTAAGGGAGATGTAATTAATTTTAGCCGATTATAAGCCAAGTGAAGTATGCCGTCTCTGTCTTCATAAGTAAACAATCCGATACTTTCCTGAGCCCTTCTTTGTGCTCGGTTGTATTTGGGGAATATTTTTTTTATTTCCGAAGATTCCAATAGCAAGGCAAGCAATTCACTACCGGTTTCAACATAATAAACATGGCTGGTTTCCAGGCACATCGTAATTTCTTTTTTGGTCTTGTCGTAAAAATGGCTCAGCACGCGTTGCTTTATATTTTTTGCTTTTCCAACATAAATGGTTTCATTTTTTTCGTTTTTGAAATAATAAACACCCGAATTTTCTGAAAGTTCATCAACCGTTTTTTTCGGTAATAAAGGCGGCAATGTAGATTGTTTTGACCGCGGATTTAAAAAGGAATTGAACACATTTTCGGTATCCAACTGCAAGAGTTTTTCAAATAAAATCACCGTGGCTTCCGCATCTCCTTTTGCCCGGTGCCGGTCTTTAATCACAATATTTTGCGTAACGCAAAGCGCTCCCAAACTGTACGATCTTAAATTAGGAATTAATTTTCTGGATAAGCGAACGGTACACAGTTTTTTTCGTTTAAATTCAAACCCTAAATCTTTAAATTCTTTTTGTATGATGTTGTAATCAAAATTTACGTTGTGGGCTACAAAGATGGTGTCTTGGGTAATTTCGGCTACTTTTTTGGCGATTTCATAAAATTTCGGGGCATTGCCCACCATAGAATTCGTAATTCCCGTTAAATTGGTTATAAAAGGAGGAATGTTGCATTCCGGATTCACAAGTGTCGTAAACTCGTCAATTACTTTTTCTCCATCATATACAAAAATGGAAATTTCTGTTATTTTGGAACTATGCCCGGTGGTTTCTATATCAACTATTGCGTACATTTATTTGATCGATTTTTCCAGCGCCTTTAACTCAATTCCTAACTGATTTAACATAGCGGCAATGCTGCTTATTTTTAATTCGTGTTCTTCATATTCCTGTGTGTTGATGCTACACGTAAATTCCCACAATTCCAGCACTTCATCAACAGGAACATAATATGGGTCGTATTTTTTGTTGTCGGAAACCAGCAAAAGCATCTTGTTTTCTTCTATTTTGTTGAAAACCCGCTTGTAAACAATGCCGTCATTTAAAGTGAGTACAATATATGTTTTACCGTTTTTTAAGTCGCTAATTTCTTCAACAAACCGCGCCACAATATAAGAACCGCTTTTTACCGGAAGCATAGAATCTCCTTTTATGGGAAAGGCTCTGTGTGTTCCTGTAGGCAAAAACGGCAATTTTATTTTTTCCAAATGCTCAATATATTCTGGGTCGGCATAGCCTCTTAAATAACCTGCGGACGCTTCAACCGGAATAATTTCTATCAAATCTTCATTGGCGCCATCTACGGTAATTGGAAATAAAACCCTTCTGTTTCCAATTTCAATAAATGAAACATCTTTTGCGCCAGATAAATCGTTTTTAACTAAAATATCAATGGGAATTTTAAAATAATCGGACAAGCCAATTAAAAATTCAATAGGAGGAACGGCCCTGTTTTCTTCATAAGAACTTATTCTGGAGCGAGATACTTTTAAATCTTCTGCAAATTGCTCTTGCGTTAACCCTTTTAAAGTCCGAATGTGTTTGATGTTTTGTGATAAATAATTCATAATGCTAAATTTATGAGCAACAGTTGCCAATATTTTGAGCTAATTTAGCAAAAATAAGGTTACCGCCAAATTTTTTTGAAGAAATGTATTTAAATACCCATTCATATTACAGTTTAAAATATGGCACAATAGCGCCTGAAGCCTTATTGCAACAGGCATTTCAGCACAATATTACAACAATGGCTTTGACCGATATCAACAGCACTTCGGCCAACTTAGATTTTGTGCGTTTGGCGGATAAATATGGAATAAAACCGGTGCTTGGAGTCGATTTTAGGAATGGCGCGCAACAGCAATTTGTGATGATTGCAAAAAACAATAACGCCTTACAACAACTGAATAAATACTTGTCGGAATTTTTGCATTTGGATAAAATAGTGATTCCAAAACGCGCAAAATATATTCTGGACACTTACGTAATTTATCCATATCAAAATGCAATAATGGACCTTTATGAAAATGAGTTTATGGGTGTAAAACCTTCCGATTTAAGTCAGCTGAAGTTTTCAAAATGGCAATTTAATCAGGAAAAATTGGTGGTATTGAAAACGGTTTCATTTCAACATAAAAAAGGATTTAATACGCACCGATTGTTGCGCGCCATTGACAACAACACCTTGCTTAGCAAATTGCCGAAATCGGAGCAAGGAGATGAATTGGACGTTATGATTTCTGAAAAAGCGTTGAAAGCTATTTTTGAAGAATACCCGCAAATTATTGAAAACACACAGCGTATTTTAGACAATTGCCATATTCATTTTGATTTTTCTAAAAATGCACCTAAAAATCAGAAAACTTATAGCAAAAATGAATCGCTGGACTTTAGACTACTGAGAAAATTGGCTTATGATGGCTTAAACTATCGGTATAAAAAAATAGGAAAACGCGTATTTGTCCGGTTGGAAAAAGAGCTTGAAATTATTAGGCAGAAGCAATTTGTTTCCTATTTTTTAATCAATTGGAAAATTCTGAAATATGCCAGAAGCAAAAAATATTATTATGTGGGCAGGGGAAGCGGCGCCAATAGCATTGTAGCGTATTTGTTGAGAATTACCGATGTTGACCCTGTAGAACTGGACTTGTATTTTGAACGTTTTATCAATTTATACAGAATAAATCCGCCCGATTTCGACTTGGATTTTTCTTGGCGAGACCGGGATGATGTGATGAATTTTATTTTCAGCCGGTTTAAAAACACTTCGTTAATTGCAGTTTACAACACTTTTAAATACAAAGCTTCGGTTAGGGAATTGGGAAAAGTTTTTGGATTGCCAAAAGAAGAAATTGACAAGCTTTCTATCGGTAATTTCAATCTGGATGAATTGGATAATTTATCGAAATTGGTATTGGTTTATAGCAAATACATTCAGGGATTTCCGAATTATTTGGGCATTCATCCCGGCGGAATTTTAATTTCAGAAAAGCCAATCGATTGTTATACAGCTACTTATTTACCACCAAAAGGATTTTCAACCGCCATGTTTGATATGGTTGTGGCAGAAGATGTTGGTTTGTACAAATTTGATATTTTAAGTCAGCGCGGGCTGGGAAAAATTAGGGAAACTGTTGATATTGTAAAATACAACCATCCAACGCATCCCGAGATTGATATTCACAATATAAAACGGTTTAAAGAAGATTTAAAAATTAAATACCTACTAAAAAACGCGAAAGCAATTGGTTGTTTTTATGTGGAATCTCCCGCAATGCGGATGTTGTTAAAAAAGTTGCAGGTGGATAATTATTTAGGATTGGTGGCCGCAAGTTCTATCATACGTCCGGGCGTTGCAAAATCTGGAATGATGCGGGAATATATTTTGAGATATAGAAATCCTGAGCGCAGAAAAGAGGCCAATCCGATGTTGCTTAAAATTATGCCCGAAACTTATGGCGTGATGGTTTATCAGGAAGATGTGATCAAAGTGGCGCATCATTTTGGCGGATTAAGTTTGGGAGAAGCGGATATGTTACGGCGTGGAATGAGCGGAAAATTCAGGTCGAAAGATGAATTTTCAAAAGTGAAAAATCAATTTTTTGAAAACTGTAAAAACCAAGAGCACAACTATGAGCTGACTTCAGAAATTTGGCGACAAATTGAGAGCTTTGCTGGTTACGCTTTTGCCAAAGGCCACTCGGCTTCTTACGCTGTTGAAAGCTACCAAAGTCTGTTTTTAAAAGCCTATTATCCGTTGGAATATTTGGTGGCAACGCTCAATAATTTTGGCGGATTTTACCAGCCGGAATATTATGTGCACGAAGCGCGTATGAACGGAGCAATTATTTATCCGCCAACCATTAATAAGTCTCATTATCAGAATTATATTGAAGGCAACAATATTTATTTGGGTTTTATGATGCTAGAAAGTTTCGAATTAAAAAACGCTACAAAAATTGTAAATGAAAGGGAAAAAAACGGCTTGTTTTTAGATTTGGACAATTTTATAGAAAGGGTTGCGATTTCATTGGAACAACTTTCAATTTTAATTAAAATAAATGCCTTTCAGTTTACGGAGAGAAATAAAAGGGAACTGTTATGGGAAGCTTATATGAAAGTGAATAAAGTGTGTTTGGAAGAACATGTTTCCACACTTTTTAAATCTGAAAAAATAATGTACAACACGCCAAAACTCAGTTGCAGCAACTTTGAAGATGCCTTTGATGAAATTCAATATCTTGGTTTCCCATTGTGCAGTCCGTTTGATTTATTGACACAACCAATTCACCAACAATTACTTGCAAATGATTTGGTACATTATATTGGAAAAATGGTAAGAGTTTACGGGTATTACGTGACTACAAAAAGAGTAAGCACTTCTAAAGGCGATTTAATGTATTTTGGAAATTTTGTGGATGTAAAAGGTAACCATATTGATACCGTACATTTTCCGCCAGCTGCCAAAAAATATCCCTTTAAAGGAAGAGGCGTGTATGAATTAAGGGGAAAAGTTACGGAAGAATTTGATTGTATCACTATTGAAATAGAAGAAATGGAAAAACTGGCAATTATCCAAGACCCAAGATATGCAGATGTTACTAAAAAAGCAGTAATATGAGCACATTAGAACGTTCTATTGTACATATGGATTTGGATACTTTTTATACAAATTTTTGAAATAAATTAAAATACTTGACTAATTTAGTGGCTGAAAAAATAAGGTTTGAAATGAACCGAATTAAGGAAATGTCGGAACAGAAAAGAAGTATCAAATGTTAGTTTCGCTAACAATGTAGTTAATTCAACCAATATTGTAGTGAATATAGACGCGCTAATAAAACCTCACATTAAGGATAATTAAAATCACATTATGAAAGAGAACAAATCCCAAATTATAATTTATCAAACTGAAAACGGAGAAACTAAATTAGATGTTCGTTTTCAGGATGAAACTGTTTGGCTTACTCAAAAATTGATGGCGGAATTGTTCCAAACAACTTCGCAAAACATAACTATTCACCTTAAAAACATATTTGAAGAAGGAGAATTGGATGAAAGTGCAACTTGTAAGGATTTCTTACAAGTTCAAAAAGAAGGAAACAGAGAAGTTAAACGAAAGCAAAAGTTTTATAACCTTGATGCCATAATTTCTGTTGGTTACCGTATAAAATCCCACGTAGCAACAAAATTTAGGCAATGGGCTACTAATCAATTGCGAGAATACATTGTAAAAGGATTTGTCTTAGATGATGAACGCTTGAAAAATCCTGACCTACCATTCGATTATTTTGAGGAGTTAGAAAAACGAATACAAGATATTCGTACTTCTGAAAAACGGTTTTATCGAAAAATTACAGATATTTACGCAACAAGTGTTGACTATGACCCAACTTTAGATATTAGCATTGAATTCTTTAAAACAGTTCAAAATAAATTACATTGGGCTATAACAGGACAAACAGCTGCAGAAATAATCAGCCAAAGAGCGGATAGCACACAAGAAAATATGGGATTGACCACTTGGAGAGGTGATAATATGAGAAAGACGGATGTGTTTATTGCTAAAAATTATCTAAATGAGGAAGAACTGTCAGCATTGAATAATTTGGTTGAACAGTATTTAATTTTCGCACAAGGACAAGCTCAACGGAGAGTTCCAATGTATATGAATAATTGGATTGAAAAATTGAATGGTTTTTTAACACTAAACGACCGAGAAATTCTTAATAATGCAGGAAGCATCTCTCACGAACTAGGAAAAGAAAATGCAGAAAAAGAATACGAAAAATTTAAAAAGAATAAGCAAAAGACAATTGGAGAAGGAGACTTCGAAAAAGCAATAAAGAAAATTGAGAATAAGAAGCGGAAATAAGATAGAACTTAAAGTCATACACATTTGCAATTCGCACCAGCCATAAATTAACGGGAAAAGTTACGGAGGAATTCGACTGTATCACTATTGAAATAGAAAGAATGGAAAAATTGGCAATTATCCAAGACCCGAGATATGCAGATGTCACTAAAAAAATAATTGTATGAACACATTAGAACGTTCTATTGTACATATGGATTTAGATACTTTTTTTGTGTCTTGCGAACGCGTAATAGACAGCAAATTAGAAGGGAAGCCTATATTAATTGGTGGAATTTCTGATAGAGGTGTAGTGGCTTCATGCAGTTATGAAGCCCGTAAATATGGTGTTCATTCGGCAATGCCTATGCGTATGGCGAGGCAATTATGTCCGGAAGCTGTTGTTTTACGAGGTAATTCTGGAATTTATACTAAATTTTCAAAATTGGTTACGGAGGTCATCAATGAATCTGTTCCTTTGTACGAAAAATCTTCTATTGATGAATTTTATATTGATTTAACGGGAACAGACAAGTTTTTTGGCTGTCATCAATTGGCTTCAGCATTAAGAACAAAAATTATAAAAGAAACTGGTTTGCCCATTTCTTTTGGCTTGTCTGCAAACAAAACCGTTTCAAAAATTGCAACGGGAGAAGCAAAACCCAATAATGAAATGAAGATAAATAGCGGCACAGAGAAATTTTTCCTGGCGCCGCTTTCGGTTCGTAAAATTCCTATGGTGGGAGAAAAAACCTATGATACGCTTTGTGATTTAGGAATTAAACGCATAAAAACCATTCAGGAAATGCCGATTGATATGATGACTAAAGTTTTTGGGAAACACGGCAGCGGTATTTGGAAAAAAGCAAATGGCATAGACAATTCGCCCGTTGTAAAATATCGTGAACGAAAATCTATTTCATCAGAACAGACTTTTGAGAAAGACACCACAGATCTTATAAAACTGAAAAGCAATATTGTTGCTATGACAGAAAATTTGATTTTTCAATTGCGAAGAAGCGATAAATTAACGGCCTGCATTACTTTTAAAATTAGATATTCCGATTTTCAAACTTACACAAAACAAAAAAAAATAGCGTACAGTTCGTCGGATCACTCCATTTTACCAGTCGTTTTAGAACTTTATAACAATTTATATCAAAGGCGGTTGTTGGTTAGAATGATAGGAGTGAAGTTCAGTGATTTGGTAAGTGGCGGACATCAAATTAATTTATTTGAAGACCATGATAAATTTTTAAATTTATATCAGGCGATGGATAAAATGCGTGAACGTTATGGAGATAAGGCTGTAATGAGAGCTGTTGGGATGGAGAAGCCATAAGCCCTAAATTAGGCACTACTTCATCTGCATTTATCACAGAATGTACTTTAATCTCTCCTTTTCTTTTTTCTTGTTTTGGATTCCTACCAACGCAACTCAAAATATCTTTAAAAAGACTAATTGTGGTGCTGTCAGCAATCTTAACTTACTTATTTATAACATCTTTTATTCGGATGTCCGAAAACAGATTTACCAGAAAAATAATTACTTTTACTCATCGTATTTAAGGTTTTGCAACTCAAAATTACGATTTTAATTAAGAAGCCATTTATTTGGCTTCTTTTTTATAGGACAATAATGATTGAAAATAGAAAAAAACAATAATTAAATCGATAATAATTATCACATTATTAGAATTTTATAAAATAAAAGTTGAAATATTTACAAATTCGTAAGAGAACTCAAATTTAGTTTTACGTTAATGAATAAAATTTTAACTGTCATATTATCTTTCACTATTTTATTTCAAAGTTTCGACTTTAAAATAAACGATTTTAATGAGTTACCAACTCTTTTTGATCATATAGTGCGTCATATTGAAACGGGTGACAGTTTTGTCGATTTTATTTCTTTACACTATGGCAGTTTGGCAAATAAGCATAAAAGCGAGCATAAAGAACACCAAAAATTACCCTTTAAACATCAAAATTTAGATTCTCTCTTTCAATTAGATTATATTCTTCAAGCAAACAATATTGAAGTCAACAGCAGTGAAATTACTGTAAAAAAGGGTGAATTCACTTACAAAGAACCTTCTGTAAATTTATTTGCCAGCCGCTTTTTTCAACCACCACAAAAGTAACATACTACAATTATTTTTATTACTAACTTTGAATATCATGCCTATGGTCTTCAATAATATAAATTTTTAATTAATTAGATTATGTTACAAAAGATTATTAAGCTAAGCATTGATAATAAGCTGATTATATTGTTAATGACTGCTGCAATTTTTGGGTTCGGATTGTTTTCATTAACCCAAATTCCTATTGGAGCCGTACCTGATATTACAAACAACCAAGTGCAAGTGATTACCACTTCTGGCAATTTATCCACCCAAGATGTTGAACAATTTATTACCTATCCAATAGAGTTGGAAATGGCTAATTTACCAGGAGTTATAGAAATTAGATCTATTTCAAAATTTGGTCTATCGGTAGTTACCATTGTGTTTGAAGATAAAATGGGAACCTATTTGCCAAGACAATTAATTGCTGAAAAAATTAAATCTGCGTCAGAAAAAATTCCTCAAGGATTTGGTGTTCCAGAAATGGGACCTATTACTACTGGTTTAGGTGAAATTTATCAATATATATTAGATACAAAGCCAGGATTTGAAGGGAAATATACTGCTATGGAGCTAAGAACCATCCAAGATTGGGTAGTTAAACGTCAGCTATCAGGTATTCCAGGTGTTGTAGAGGTGAATACTTGGGGAGGATTTTTAAAGCAATATGAAGTTGCCTTAAATCCCGATAAATTAAAATCGATGAATATCACCCATGCTGAAATACTGGAGGCCATTGAAAAAAACAATAGTGTTGCCGGTGGTGGTTATATTGAAAAAGCAAATGAAAGTTATTTTGTTCGTGGTGAAGGATTGATAAAATCATTGGATGATATTGGAAATATTGTGGTAAAAAATGTTGAAGGTATTCCAATTTTAATAAAACATGTTGCCGATGTAAATTATGGATATGCAAATCGATTTGGAGCCATTACGGGTAATGGAGAAGGGGAGAAGGTTTTAGGACAAGTTATGATGCTTAAAGATGGCGATTCCAATAAAGTGATAGAAGCTGTAAAACAGCGAGTTGCTGAAATTCAAAAAACGCTGCCTGAAGGCGTATATATCAATGGGTTTTTGGAAAGAAGCGAGTTGATTGGCAAAACCACTTTCACTATTGCAGAAAACTTAATAATAGGTATCATCATCGTAATTTTTGTAGTTATTTTATTATTAGGCAGTTTCAGATCAGGGATTGTGGTGGCTTCTGTAATCCCGTTGGCATTGCTTTTTACATTATCTATGATGTATGTGTTTGGGGTAGATGCCAATTTAATGAGTTTAGGAGCTATAGATTTTGGTATTATTATAGATGGAGCCGTTATTATTGTTGAATATATAGCTTATAAAATTACCCGTAGCAGAGATGATTTAATGTTGTTGCCTAAAAATGAAAGGCAAAGCAGTATAGATGAAATCACCTACAAAAGCAGCTCTAAAATGATGACTTCCGCAGTATTCGGACAGTTAATTATACTTATAGTTTTTATCCCAATCCTTTCATTGAGTGGTGTTGAAGGTAAAATGTTTAAGCCTATGGCTATGGCATTTAGTTTTGCATTAATAGGTGCGATGTTTCTATGTTTTACCTATGTTCCAGTAATTTCATCTATTATTTTAAAACCTGAAAAAGTCACAAAAAACAATGTCTCAAAACGCTTAATGACATTCTTCTATAAAATGTATGAGCCTGTAATTAAATGGGCTTTATGGCATAAAAAAGCTGTTATACTAATGGCTATCATCTTATTGGTTCTAACAGGAGTAGTATTCAGTAGAATGGGAGGTGAATTTATTCCAACTTTAGATGAAGGAGATTTTGTGATTCAGCCTGTTTTAAAAACAGGAACAACTTTGACTAAAACTGCTGAAATTACAACCAAAATTGAGCAAATTTTATTAGATAATTTTCCAGAGGTTGACCAAGTAGTGTCTCGAATTGGTGCTGCCGAAGTTCCTACAGACCCAATGTCTATGGAAGAAAGTGATGTTATTATAAAGTTAAAACCAAAAGGAGAATGGGTTTCGGCAAGTTCAAAAGACGAATTGGCGGATAAGTTTAAAGAGAAATTGGCCATTATTCCAGGAGTCGAATTTGAGTTTACACAACCCATCGAAATGCGTTTTAATGAACTTATTACTGGAGTAAGATCAGACGTTGCTGTAAAGATTTTTGGTGAAGATTTGGCAATTTTAGCTGCAAAAGCAAATGAAATTAAGAGTAAAATAGCCAATGTAGAAGGAGCTTCAGATATTATTGTAGAAAAAATTGATGGTTTACCTCAAATGACGGTTACTTATAAAAGGGAAAAAGTTGCCCGATATGGTTTAAATATCCAAGGTTTAAATCAAATTGTTTCCATGGCATTTGCTGGAAATACTATTGGAAATGTTTTTGAAGGCGAACGCAGATACGATTTGGTAGTTCGCTTTCAAGCTGATTACAGAAAAGATATTGAAAGCCTTAAAAATTTGTATGTTGACACTCCTTCCGGAAATAAAATTCCATTGCATGAAGTGGCTGACATAGAATATACAAAAGGTCCGGCGAAAATTTCAAGAGATGATACCAAAAGGCGCATCGTTATTGGTATCAATGTCAGAAATAGGGATATGGAGTCTGTAGTGAAAGATGTTCAAAAAATAATTGAATCCGATGTAAAATTACCTGTAGGTTACACCGTGTCTTATGGTGGCCAGTTTCAAAATTTAAATAGCGCAAAAGAGAGGTTGAAAATAGCGGTGCCAGTTGCTTTATTATTGATATTCATATTGTTGCACTTTGCATTTAAATCTATTAAAGAAGCATTAATGGTGTTTTCGGCCATTCCTTTATCAGCTGTTGGAGGTGTACTATTTTTATGGATGAGAGGTTTGCCGTTTAGTATTTCGGCAGGAGTTGGTTTTATAGCTTTATTTGGTATTGCTGTATTGAACGGAATTGTGCTTATAGAACATTTAAAGTCCTTAAAAGCACAAGGTTTTGATGATGTCAATGAGCGAATTTTAAAAGGAACCAAAGAACGCTTACGTCCGGTTATTTTAACAGCTGCTGCTGCTGCCTTAGGGTTTTTACCAATGGCAATCTCAACAAATGCTGGTGCTGAAGTACAACGTCCTTTAGCAACTGTTGTTATTGGAGGTTTAATTACCGCAACAGTTTTAACATTGGTTGTATTGCCTGTTTTATATTCAATTTTCGATACTAAAAAATTTAAAATGAAAAGAAAAAAGAACTTAAATTCAGCTATTTTATTGCTGCTTTTAATAACACCCGTGATTGGTTTTTCTCAAGCCAAAACAATTTCATTGAATGAAGCTGTTGAAATGGCTGTGCTAAATAATAAACAGTTAAGGATAAAGTCTTTAGATATAGACAGAAGTACTAAAATGATACGCAGTTCTTTTGAAACTGATAAAACCAATTTTTATTATACAAAAGACAAAACGAATTTAGGAATTGACGGGAAACCATTTGAAACGTATGGGATAAGTCAAATAATAGAATTTCCGACAGTTTATTTTGCGAAGAAAAAAACCAATAAAATTAATACTAACTTAACGGAGATATCCTACGAGATTTTTAAAAATAATTTGGTAAAAAACGTTTCTCAGTCCTATTATAAAATTGTGTATTTAAATAAAAAATTAGAACATTTAATTTATATCGACAGTTTGTATCAAGATTTTTCGAAAGCAGCGAAACGAAAGTTTGAACTTGGAGAATCTAACTATTTGGAAATGATTACTTCAGAATCTAAATTTAAGCAATATTCTGCACAGTTAAATCAGCTTAAGAATGACATTTCTATCGCTTATGAATCTTTAAATATGTTATTGCAGGTTGAAGATACATTTAGTGTTTCTTTAGTGGAATTAACTAAAATACCTGTTGAAAATATAGATGTAAATAACCATCTCATCAATAGGTATTATACGGAAAATAGCAAACTGTTTAGAGCAAAAAAAGGATTGGAAACACAGCGATTATTGCCCGATTTACATTTTAATTATTTTAACAGTAAAGATGTTACTGAAAATACTTCAGTCAACAGCTATACCGCTGGGATTTCAATCCCTGTTCTTTTCTTTGGAAAAACAGCAAAAATTTCTGCTGCAAAAATCGAACAAGACATGGCCAATGAAGAAGCTATTGACGCTGAATTTCAATTAAATTCCAAATACATTATATTGCATGATGAGTTAAATAAAAGCAAAACTCAATTGGACTATTATAATGAAAGTGGCAAAAATGTATCGCAAGAAATTTTAAAAACAGCTACTGCAAGTTATAAAAATGGTGAAATTGACTTTTTTCAATACATCCAAAGTATAGAGACAGCAAATCAGTTAAATATAGATTATTTAACCAATTTAAATGCCTTCAACCAAATTGCTTTAGAAATAAATTATTTAAACTTATAAACTAATTATTATGAAAAAATATATCATAAATACAATCTATATACTTTCAATTTTCACCATAATTTCTTGTGATAATTCTAAAAATCCAGAAAAAGAAGCAGTTGTGGTAGATAAAAATTTAATTGAAATTACGGAAGCGCAATTTCAAAGTTCAGCTATGGAATTAGGAGAAATTATGCCGCAAAATTTTTCTGAAGGCATAAAAACCAACGGATTTATTGATGTTCCACCGTCAGATAGGGCTATGGTTAGTGCTATTATGGGCGGTTACGTTAAAGTTTCACATTTATTAATTGGCGCAAAAGTTAAAAAAGGCGAATTGCTTTTAACACTTGAAAATCCTAATTTTATTGAAATTCAACAAAATTATTTAGAAATTCATGAAAGATTAAATTACTTAAAAAATGAATATGAGCGTCAGAAAACATTGTTTAACGAGAAAATTACTTCTGAAAAAAACTATTTAAAAGCTGAAAGCGACTATAAAAGTTCATTGGCAAATTACAATGGTTTAGCGCAAAAACTTCGATTGATGAATATCAATACGGCAAATGTAAAAATAGGTAATTTTACAAGCTCCATACCTGTATATTCCCCAATTAATGGAAGCATTGCCCAAGTATATGCCAGTGTTGGTAAATTCATGAATGAGTCAGATGTTTTATTGGAAATAATTGATGATACCCACAAGCATCTTGAATTGGTAATTTTTGAAAAGGATGTATTAAAAGTAAAGGTTGGGCAACCAATTAAGTTTAAATTACCCGAAAGTTCTGAGGTTAGTTATGATGCTGAGGTACATTTAATAGGAACATCTATTGATGTAAAAAATAGAACAGTTATGGTTCATGGACATATGGAAAAGGAACTTCATTCATTTTTGGTTGGCATGTTTGTTGAAGCTGAAATAGTCACAAATTCAACACAAAAGACGGCATTGCCTTCAGCCGCTATTCTTGAAGAAGATGGAAAATCGTATATTTTAGTTTTAAAAGAAAAAATTGAAAATAATTATAATTTTGAAAAAATACAGATAGCTATTGGTACGAAAAATGAAGATTTCGCTGAAATTATAAATATCCCAGAACTTTTAAAAAATAAGCAAATATTAATTAAAGGTGCTTTCCTTCCTATAGAAGAATAAGTACTTTATATTCATAGGGAATATATGAACAAAACAGGATTTAATCAATTCTGTTTTGTATTTTTGAAGAAATACTAAAAATAAAAAAATGAGCAACGGACAATTACAATTGCCAAAAACTTTAATGCCAATAATAATAGGTGTAATTATACTTATTATCTTATTGTCAAAATCTACAACAACCATAAATTCTGGAGAAGTTGGCGTATTGTACAAAACATTTGGTGGTGGTGTGGTTACCGATCAACCGCCTTTGGGTGAAGGATTTCATGTTATAGCACCTTGGAATAAGGTATTTGTTTATAATGTTAGACAACAAGAATTGTTGGAAAGAGAAATGTTAGTACTTTCTGCTAACGGACTTGAAATTAAATTGGATGCTTCTGTTTTGTACCAGCCTACAGCCGCAACGGTTGGATTGTTGCATCAAACAAGAGGCCAGGATTATCTTACCAGTGTAATTATTCCTGCAGTTCGCTCAGCTACTAGAAGCGTTGTTGGTCGGTATACTCCTGAACAATTATATTCAACAAAAAGAGATGCCATACAATCAGAAATTTATGAAGAAACAAAAAAGATTGTAGAACCTCAATACATTCAGTTAAATGCTATTTTGGTTAGAGACGTTACTTTGCCTCCAACAATTAAAACAGCGATTGAAAGCAAATTAAAACAAGAACAAGAATCATTGGAATATGAGTTTAGGTTGATTACTGCTGCGAAAGAAGCTGAAAAACAAATTATTGAGGCAAAAGGAAAGGCTGATGCCAACCGTATTTTGAGTGCATCGTTAAATGATCAAATTCTTCAGGATAAAGGTATTGAGGCCACGATTAAATTATCTGAATCACCTAACAGCAAAGTAATTGTTATTGGTAGCGGAAAAAGTGGAATGCCAATTATTTTAGGAAACCAATAGAATGTGAAATACATTTTAATAAAAAATGCACTGAATACCAATTTAAACATATAATATCGTATATAAATTGTTTCTTTTTCGTTTACTTTTCGTCAAAAAATTTTATCGTAACTAAGGCTATATTAATATTTTTTAACTTTAATTAATCAAAAAATAATTCAATTTCTTTATACATCATTATAAATTTAATTTGGTATAATTTGGTGCATTTTTTATGTTGGTCATTTAGACAATTTTGTTGTTTGGCTTTAAAATTTAAGAAATAAATGAGCCATATCTCCTATAGCTATTCCATTGTATTCTTTTTGTTGTTGTGAAGTTTGCAAAAGCAATATTTCTTTTGTGATTTTGCGATTGGTTTAAATCTGTTGTTTTCATTTTTTATATTTTTAGTTGTCAATAATTTACTTAATTGACGCTTTAAAATATAATTTGTTACAGTATTATGCATAACATAGTACTAAATTAACAGAATTTTAACTAATGTCTTATTTAGTAATGGGTTAGGATTAAAATAGTTTATTTAAGAGAATTGTTTTCGACCAAAATATCGTTTAAAACCCCAATAATAATGTTGCAGCCTTTGTGAATCTCTTCTTCTGAAATGTTTAGCGGAGGTGTAATTCTTATCGCTTTTCCTTCAAACAATAACCAAAACAATAACAGCCCTTTATCCATACATTTCAGAATGATTTTGGAAGCCATTTCACTGCTTTCGACCAATGGAGCCAACATTAATCCTCTTCCTCTAATTTCGGTTATTAAAGGATGAACCAACAATTTTCTAAATAAGGCTTCTTTATACAGGGTTTGTTTAATTAAGTTGGTATTCAGTAATTCTGAAAGTGTTGCAAGCGCTGCAGCCGCAATAACTGGATGCCCACCAAAAGTAGTGATGTGACCCAATTTTGGCTGTTGTATTAAGCAACTCATAATTTGGTGTGAAGAAATAAATGCACCAATTGGCATTCCGCCACCCAAACCTTTTCCTGCAATAATAATATCAGGAACAACATTATAATTTTCAAATCCGAATA
>JBAZGP010000037.1:0-4168 GCA_041652835.1 Lutibacter sp.
AAATTCTAAATTTATAAAAACTGTAAAGATAGGAAATGTAATTACAGGATCAAGCTCTCCTCCAAATGCCATGGTTGCGGCTGCGCTAAAAGGCTTGGAAATTGCTAAAAATAATCCAGAATTACGTTTGGAGCTCTGGGAAAATGCGAAATATTTAAAAAGAGGAATTAGAAATTTAGGCTTGAAAGTGGATGATAATTATTTTCCTATTGTCACTTTCTCACTTGGCACAGGTAAGGAAATGGAACAATTACATCAGGAATTGATGGAGATGGGTATTTATATTCAATATGTGAAATATGTTGGCTCCGGATCTAAAGGGGTTTTACGAATAGTAGTTACTTCGTCACATTCAAAAGAACAGATTGATTTTTTAGTTTCATCTTTGGAAAAACTGATATGATCCTATTGCATGGTATAACCAAGAATCAAATATAAAACAGCAGTAATTCCTCCAATAAATAAAGCATAAGGCAATTGTGTATTGACGTGGTCGATGTGATCGGAAGCGGATGCCATAGAGGAGATTATTGTTGTATCTGAAATTGGAGAACAATGATCGCCGAAAACACCTCCCCCAATTGTAGCTGCAACAACAAGCGGAAGATCTGCTCCTTGTGCATTGGCCATTGGAATGGCAATCGCCATCATAATAGCAAAGGTTCCCCATGAAGTTCCTGTTGAAAACGCAATAAATGAGCTAATCACAAATAAAATGAAAGGAAGCAATTGTGGTGTTAACCATGCCTTTGTTTGTGTAGCAACATAAACCCCAGTTCCGAGTTGATTACTCACATCGCTAATTGAAAAAGCCAACAACATTAATAAAGCCAATGGCATGAGTTCACTAATTCCTTTCAGTGTAAGCTCAATCATTTCCTTCGTTTTCATGATTTTTTGGCTACGATAAAGTACCATTGCTACCAGGATTGAAGTAACAACTGAATATAAAACCGCAGATGACCCTGAACCGGATCCAATCGCTTTTATGGAGTGATCAAAAAAACTGATTGAATGGGCGACCATAGGCCAACCTGTATAAATCAAATAAACAGGCATCATCATCACCATAGTCAGGATGGGGATATACATATTCATTGCCCGCAATTTTATCCCTGGCTTTGATTTTAAGGAAGTAATAGTGTCTGAAATTAAAGGATGGGCATTGTCGTTTAGCAATTTACCCGTTTCTTTGGTTCTTTTTTCGGCTTTTGCCATCAAGCCAAAATCTTTCTTACTCACAATAATTACAAAGACCAATAGGATAGTCAAAATCGGATAAAAATTATAAACCATGGCATGAAGTAAAACTGACATGGGATTTTTTACACCTTGCACCAGTAAAAGACCCATTAGAAAAGCACCCCAAGCATTAATTGGAATGAGGATGGATGAAGGCGCAGAACTGGAATCGGCAATATAGGCCAATTTCTCCCTTGGAATTTTAAGCTTATCAAACAAGGGTCGATAAAGTGTACCCACTGTTAATGAACTGATACTTGTTTCAACAAAAAGAAGAAGACCTGTTGCTAAAGCCAATAATTGAACCAACATGCGGCTTTGAATATTATGCTTGCTTTCCAAACGAGCAATTAGCTTACTGATACTAATCATGAATCCATCGACACCGCCGGAATACTGAATAAAAAGAAGCAAAGCTCCAACCAAAGCGCTAAACATGATTACCCTAGTATTACTGGGCGATTTAAATACATTTACAAAAGCCTCGAGTGTTGCAAAAGTCCCGGAAACCAAGTTCCAATCGCTAATGATCAACCAGCCCAGCCAGGTGCCAAAAATGAGGGCAGCATATACTTGTTTGGTTTTTAAAGCAAGGAGGATAGCTAAAATGGGAGGAAAAATAGAAAGAAGGCCATAATCGTTCATATTCAATTCTAAAGTATAAATTTATAATGTTAAATTAGGATTTACTTTGCGATTTGATAATCGACATCCATATGCCAAGTCCATTGATCAAAATAGAGGTTGCCTCCATTCCACTCGAGTTCACCTCGCTGAAAATCATAGGGTTCGCTTCGGGCGAATTTTTTTGCAGGATATAATTTTTGTGAATAATCATCATTTACAATCAATCGGTAGGCGTCAATACCATGAATATAAAACTCACGAAGTTGCTGATCCGGGCTATCTTGTAAATGGAATGACTGATCCAAAGGAACCCAGCCGACATTTTCGTAATATACTTCACACCAATCATGCAGGTTAACCAGATTCGGATGTAACATCCATCCACTTTGCCATTTTACTGGAATACCTTGCGAACGGGCCAGACTCATAAACAAAAGCGTTTGCATTCCACAATCTCCGTGTCTATTTGCTAAAACGTAGGCTGGTATATCGGGCATAATGCTGTATTCCAATGCGCTTGCCCAGGGAATGGAATTATTGATCCACCGATAAATCCTTTCAACTTTACCTAAGGGGTTGGTTTCGTTTCCAACCAATTTGGCTCCTAATTTTTTGATTTCAGGAGTGAAGACTAATTGGGGAGGACGTTCAATAGTGTATTTCCGATAGATTTCACTATTTGTATCATACGGTTTTACATCTTCTGGTTTTAAATTAAAATATTGAGCAGCAGTTTGTACTGAAAATTTAATCTTGAATTCTGTTAACTGATCTTTCTTCACCTTTTTCTCTAAATAGATGGAACGCTGCAAGTAGTTCTCAGGAGCAATTATTGAAGAATCTGGGTCTGATGAAATTAACTTAATGGTATTTTGGCGTATATTTCCTTCTCTTGGAAAGGGCATCCAGCAACGAACAATTTCACCATCTGGAACAGCATCAGATTTAAGTTTAATGGTGTAAGTCAAAATCATATTCACAGGCATAACAGGATCGGAATTGTTTTTGCTTTCCTGGATAACTTTCTGAGTATGTGTTAGACAAAACAGTTTTAATAAATCAGGTTGTTTCCCATCGATTTGTTCTTTATGAAGAGCGGCAAGAGAATCGAGCCGAAACAAATTTGAAACGGCATTGTTGAAAAAACGTTTCTCTCCATCTATAATACGCATTTCCAATTTACCCGAATTTTCCCATTGTAGGATCAAAGAATCGTCAATTTGAGTATAGTATCGGCTCAATTGCTCTTTAATCTGAACCTCATTTAAAGGAAAATTTATTCGGATGCGGTGTATCACATCCTGGATAGAATCTATTCTCTGAAGATTGGTGCTGTTTTGCGGTTCAATATGCCCAATTGAATCAATCATATGCTCTATTTTGAGAAACTCACCGTGATTGGCAAGAACGTCTATCGATTTAAAATAATCACTATTTTGGGGTTGATTGCAGGAGATAAAAAACAGCGAAATCAAAAGGTTAAGTAATCCGATTTTTTTAAGTGCTTCAAATGTCTTGAAAAATGTTCTTCTTCTATTCATAATCATTGATTTACAACAAATTTAATAAAATTTGGGACGTAAGAACTATATAAATCTGTGTTTGTATAACCCATTTAAATATTCAGTTAAAATTAAGTGGATATACGCTCAAATGAGTTATATTTAAACCTAAAAAACCAATCTGTAATGCGAAAAATTATACTTTTTCTTCTTTTAAGTTTTCTTGTTAATCCTGAGTTTGTTTTGGCGCAAAAACTACAAAAACGTCATCATATTGTCAATCAGGTCTTAATGGAAATTAAAAAGGACAATGATTTTAAAAATGCTGGTTTTGGTTTTCTGGCTATTGATTCACAAAGCGGTGAAATCATTTCCGCATTTAATCAGGATATGGCGCTAAGTCCAGCTTCCAATCAGAAATTAATTACAACGGCAACCGTACTTGAGTTATATGGCCCCGATTATAGGTTCGAAACCCGACTTTTTTATACCGGTCAACTGGATACGATCACTCATATTCTTCACGGAAATATCATTATTAAGGGAGGTGGTGATCCGAGTTTGGGATCAAAATATTTTGACGAAACCAGAGATAAACAGTTTCTAATTCAATGGGTTAAAGCCATACAAAATCTTCATATTGATTCTATCGCAGGAGCCATTATTGCAGATGCAAGTATTTACAGCAAAGATATTGTACCATTGGCATGGACTTGGAGTAATATGGGTAATTATTTTGGCGCGGGTGCAAATGGATTATCTATTTATGACAATTATTACACGATTAATTTTAAAAC
>JBAZGP010000037.1:4178-16074 GCA_041652835.1 Lutibacter sp.
TGTTCCTGATATACCTTTTCTTGTTTTTGATAATGAAGTAATTGGAGATACAGTCAAAGGTGACAACACCAATATTCTGGGCGCACCATATAGTAATATGCGTTATTTGAGAGGTGAGCTTCCACTTGCTCAAGCCAATTTTGGAGTTAAAGGATCTCTACCAGATCCTGCTTATTTTGCTGCTTTTGAATTGGATAGAACGTTAAAGATTGTCGGTATAAAAATAGAAAAAAATCCTTCTTGTTTGCGTTTACTTGAAATGGAAGGGCAGCAAATAGAAGAAGAACAAACCGCGATCTTAAGTATATTTTCGCCTCCTCTTTCAGAAATCATTGATCAAACCAACTTACACAGTGTGAATTTATTTGCTGAACATTTTTTAGATCAATGTGGATTAAAACTCATAGGAAGTGCAGAAACTGAAGATGGCGCCAAAGCAATAATGGCATTTTGGAAGGAAAAAGGAATGGATGTTCAAGGCATGTCTCAAAATGATGGTAGTGGTTTATCACGAAACGATGCGGTTACACCCAGGCAAATGGTCTTTTTGTTGAATTATATGAAAAAAAATAGTTCTTATTTTGATATTTATTACAATTCACTTCCTCTGGCAGGAGAGTCCGGAACTTTGAAAAGACTATTGAAAGGGAGTTTTGCTGAAGGCAATCTTAGAGCAAAAAGCGGAACAATTGACCGAGTTAAAGCTTATAGTGGATATGTAAAATCAAAATCGGGATGCGAAATAATTTTCTCTATGATTGTCAATAATTTTAGTTGCACTTCAGGAGAAGCCGAAGCGAAGCTCGAAAGATTAATGAAAGCCTTGAGTGAGTTTCAGAGATAGGGTGTTTTGGAATGGAGAATCAAAAAGGAATACTTTTTAGCTCACGGCTTTTTCCAGTAATTTCAGTTCTTTTCTGGTGGCATTAAACTTTGCTTGGATACCCTCAGGGATCGTCATAATTGATTTTATATGACCAAACGAAAACCCATATGCTATTGGAATATTCAGTGGCTTGAGAATATCAGCAATAGCTTGCATTAAAGTTAAAGTAGGTTCATCATTGATATTACACTTTTTAAAAACACCCAAAACAATTCCATTAGCTTCTTTTAAATTTGTGGCTTGTACCAGTTGAGTAAGCATGCGGTCGGTTCGGTAGGTTTTTTCATCAATTTCTTCAATAAAAACAATTTTATTTTTAAAATCCGGCTCAAATTTACTACCAGCAAGGGATGCTAGGACGCTTAAGTTTCCACCGAAAAGCTCTCCTCTCGCTTTTCCTTTGTTTAGTGTATAAAAATCGAACTCTGGATTTTCTTCTGTGCCGTCTTCTCTCTCGTAGGGGTATTTGTATTTTGATTTTGGATTAACTAAGACATTTTTAAAGGATTTAAAAGTATAATCATCAAAATCGGAAATACCAAGCGGTCCGTGATAGCATATCAAACCTGTTTTTTGAAAAATGGAAGTCAGCAAACCGGTAATATCACTATAGCCAAGAAGTATTTTTGGATTTGATTTGATTTGCTTAAAATCCAGAAAATCAAGAATGCGAATTACACCATATCCTCCCCGGACACAAATTATGGCATTTATTTCCTTATTCGTAAAAAGGTGCATCAATTCGGCAGCTCTTTCCCGATCTGTTCCAGCAAAATATCCATATTCCGATAAAACCGAAGGCTGGTAGTAGGTTTTATAACCCATTTTTTCCAGTTTATCGACTGTTTCATCTAATTCCACTTGAGTAATCGGACTTCCTGGTGTGGCAAGACCAATTACAGCTCCCTTTTCTAATCTTTTTGGAAAGATTCTCTCCGGTTTTTCTTGAATGGATTTGTTTTGAGAAAAAACATCGAAGCTAGGTATAACCGTTAGCGTGCTTATGATGGCTGCATTTCTTAGAAAGGTTCTTCTGTTGGACATTTTTGTATGATTTTTTTTCTCGAAACAATCAGTATTTATGGCGAAAAATACTATTTTAAATCTGAAAAAACGTGAAGAATCTATTCCTTCACGTTTTTAATACAGTTATTAATTTATTTTAGCAATTGTTTATTGGACATTAGAGCGGGTATCCCACCAAATTTTGTAACCCCAAAAATTATCCGTCTCTGTTACAGTTGCCGGTATATTACTCCCATTCAAACTTCTCTCTGTATCGGGGTAAGAAAACCGGAATGGAGTTCTATTGTGACCGGTGTAATTTGAATTTACTGCCGGATTAAGAAGCGGAACATCTGTTCTTCTCATTTCAGACCAGGCTTCCCAACTTTCACGAAATAGTGAAATCCATTTTTGAGTATATAATCTTTCTAAATCATTATTCCAGACAACATTTGCCTGAACTAGATATGCATCAATATCGGATTGGGCAATACCGTATTCCATCATCGAAGCTGTAATTCCGTTTGCGTAAGCTGTTGCGGCATTGCCTGTTGCAAGGTCTCTGGCATAAGCTTCGGATTTAATAAATTCAACCTCTGAATATTTTAGAAACGGTACAGAACCAGTTTCATTGGACACAAACTGAGGATTTATTTTAGAATAAGTATCATTGCCATCAGCACCAACTGTCAAACCAATATAATCTCCACTTGCATTGGGAGCTGCATAATGACTTAATCTGGGATCGGAAAGTGATTTTAAAATATCCACGATTGGAGCTCCAATTTTAATATCAACATAATAATCTGATGCGGATGTCCAGGGTTCTCTCCAGTCTCCTCCAGGATATGCCAATAAAATGTTATCAGCATTGGATTCAAGAATTGGATATTTCGAAGGATTATCAAGTATTTTCTTGATAATTGTTTTTGAAGTAGCTGCATCTTTATTTGAAATTCTTATAGCAATTCTCAATTGTAAAGAGTTCCCGAATTTTCTCCATAAATCCATATTGTTGGCTAAAAGTATATCACCTACTCCAATTTTTGCAGCACTTGCGCTATTATCAAAAAGGTCATTGGCCCGATCAAGTTGTATGATCAAATCAGCATAAATATCCTTTTCGCTGTCGTATTTGGGTTTGAAATTTCCTGTTGAACCTTGGTCAGCTTCAAAATAAGGAATAGGACCATAAGTATCTACCAGCATCTGCGAGACATAAGCTTTATCAACAAGAGCAGCACCCAGCGTATTGAAATTATTTTCTTTCTCTGCATTAACAATAACAACATTATTATTCCGTGAGAAAGTAGACATCAAATTTGACCAAAAGACTTCTGGCGGTGTTCCTCCATAATTGGTCGCATCATTATAAATGGATCTTGTTGCAAATCCAACAAAAGAAGCAGGATATGCAATTTCCGATGTTCCGAAGCTATCCCCTAAATTAATAATAGTACCAGCAAACACATTGGTCAGGGGAGCAGAATCCGGATTGTTTGGATTTGTATTTAGTTCGGTAAAATCATCTGTACAAGAAAATGCTAACAAAGTACTTACTCCGACTATGATTACTTTTAAAATTATTTTTTTCATCATTTTTCAATTAAAAGTTAATATTCAGTTTAAACCCAAGCGTTCTTGATGGGGCTAATTGATATTGTTCTAATCCTGTGCCAGTTGCAACACCGCCTGTAGATACTTCAGGATCAATATGAACATCATTAGAGGGATCTGTATAAAGTAAAGCCAAATTTCTTCCATAAAGACTAACTGTACAGCTTTGCATACTTAGTTTAAGTTTAGAAATAAATTCTCTTGGTAGATTGTAGCTTAAGGATACTTCACGTAGCTTGATAAAACTACCATCTACGATATCTGTACTAGCCCATGATCTTGATCTACGCCAATAATCATAAGAAGAAACAATTGTTGAATTGACCTGACCCGAAATGTCAACACCATTAGCATCAACAACACCAGGCGCATAGACTCCTTTTGCAACCATTCCATTTATCCTTTGGTCTCCATCGACTGTATTTTGCAGAATACCTGCTTTTTGTCCAGTGACTTTAGTATAGCTATAAATATCACCACCTTTTCTAAAATCGACTAAAAAGCTTAGGTTAAACGATTTATAGGTAAATGCATTTTGTATACCACCTACAAAATCAGGATTAACGTTTCCAATGACTTGAGGATGGTCCGCTGTGATAGGAAGTCCACTTGAACTTATTAATACATTTCCAGCATCATCTTTCTGCCAGTCGGAACCATATATTATTCCCCAATCTTGACCCGGAATAGCTTTTAGTTTAACATCATAGATAGAGTAGAATGAAGAAATAATTAACTCATCTATTCCATCATCCAATGAAACCACCGTATTTTTATTTTTTGACCAGTTTAAATTTAAATTCCAGGTAAAATCGGATTGCTGAATAGGAGTTGCATATAATTGAATTTCAACACCTTGGTTTTTTATTTCACCCGCATTTTTTAACCAGAAACTATAACCAGAACCTGTAGAAACCGGCACACTCATAATCTGATCCTTTGTTAAGGCGCTATAATAAGTCAGATCAAGACCTAGCCTGTTATTTAAGAATTTAAATTCACCACCAAACTCTGTACTTTCTGTGCGTTGAGGTTTTAGGTTAAAAGATGGAATTGTTGATGATAAAGAAAAGACATCCACATTTCCAGCCTGGCTGGCCCAGGAACTTCCAACCGCCCGATATGTTGCTGAAAGCTGATAAGGATCAGTTGCATTACCTACTTCAGAGTAACTTGCACGAAGTTTACCAAAGGTAATAACACCTTTGTCAAGTCCAAGAATCTCAGAAAAAATAAATCCCAAATTAACCGAAGGATAACCAAAAGACCAATTTTTTTCAGCAAGCGTAGAACTCCAATCTTGTCGGTAGGACGCCCCTAAGTATATAAAACCTTTATAGCCTAAATTTGCGGAAGAATAGACGCTTTGGGTTTCAGATTCGAATAAATTATTGTCAACGATGGGTTGACCCTCGATATTTGAAGTTGCAAAGAAATCAGGGATAACCAAATTTTGTGCAGCTACGGATGCATCTTTAGAATCAGAAGTCTGATAATTCGTTCCAATAACTGAAGTGAGTGTTAGGTCCTCGCTTAATTTTTTGTCGATGTTTAACATTAAATCCAAGTTTGTTTCAGATTGCGTACTAAACTGTTCGTAAAATGCTCCGTTAGGAGGAGTTTGAGAAACAAAAGCATAACCCTTGGTTCCACTGTGATAGAGTATTTTTTTATGTTCAGATACGATATCTGCACCTACTCGTGCAATTAAATCGATCCCTTTAGTTAGGTTGTAAGTTAATCCGATATTCCCATAAACACGATTTCTTTCACGAGATGTTGAGTTTTTATAGGCAATCCAATACGGATTATTATGCTGAGTATCATATCCTGTTATCCAGTTAAGTGGGGTCATTTGACCATTTCCGCCTATAACCATTTCTTCGTAATGGTCTTTTAAATATTTTGTATCCACTTGACGTCCGAACCAGCCATTAAATTCAAAGAGGGCATTTTTCATCGAATTCCCTTGTTGAGGAATATTATCATTGTTTGTATTGACAAAATTGGCATTGATATCCACTTTTAATCTTTTTCCAAAATTCATAGCAGTGTTTAAACCCAGATTAAGTCTTTTTTGATCTGTGTTTGGAGAAGTTCCTGTTTGGTCGGTATTTGTTATTGTAAACCGAGCCGTAGCATTATCATTTCCAGCACTTATAGAGACACTATTTGTTGCTGTAACACCTGTTTCATAAAAATCCTTAACATTATTAGGATGTGAAATCCAAGGGGTAGCAATTTTATTTCCATTACCATCGACAGGAGAATCAAATTGAACTAAATTGTAACCTTGATCAAGACGTGGGCCCCAGCTTTCGTCCCAATCGTTTCCTGGTGTCCAGGAAAAACGAGTTGCAGCATAATCTGCATAAGTCATTTCGGGGGCATTCTTTTTCCACCAATATTCACTCCCCTTACCACCTTGGCCATAACTATTTTGATAATCTGGAAGGATATAAACATTATCAAAATCCCAGCTTCCGGTATAAGAAATCCCAAATCCTTCTTGTTTTTTTCCTTTTTTAGTTGTTATCAAAACAACCCCATTTAAACCTCGATCACCATAAAGAGCTGATGCACTAGCTCCTTTTAAAATAGTGAGACTTTCAATATTATTCGGATCGATATCTGAAGCCGTATTACCAAAGTCAGTGGATAGGTCATCAATGCTATTGGTTTGGTTAATGATAGGTGTTCCATCAACAACAAACAATGGAGAAGAATTACCATAGAACGTTTTGTTTCCACGTATTTTAATCGTGGTTGAAGCACCAACCTGCCCTGAAGCTGTAATAATCTCAGCGCCTGCCATTCTTCCTTTTAGTGAAGAAATAACATCGGGGTTACTTGTTTTGGCAATTTCATCACCTTTTACCTCTTGTGCAGAATAGCCTAGCGATTTTTTCTTTCTTGAAATACCCAGAGCAGTCACAACAACTTCCTCTAGGGCTTCGGCACTTTCCTTCATAACAACGTTAAGAACATTAGATGCCCCAACTGTTTGCTCTGTAGTAGAATATCCAATAAAGCTATATTGCAGCACAGTTCCTGTAGTAGCTTTGATTGAATAATTCCCGTCAAAATCGGTTTGAGTACCTGTTTTGGTACCTTTAATAATAACTGTTACACCAGGCAATGGTCCGCTTGCATCGGACACTTTACCCGTAACAGTTTTCTCTTGGGCAAATGTTATTTGCACCACAAACGCTAATATTAGCGTTAAAAAACCATTAAACTTTGTTTTCATTATATAATTATTTGAATTAATTAGACTAAAAACCTTAATAATTTGTTAATAAACCAACATTTTTAGTGTTAAAGTCGTAAAAGATGTCAGATATTGAACCATTAATCTTTATTTGAGCAGAAACAGTTAAACCCGCCTAAACAAACAAATTGAAAGTACAATTTTTTTCATTTTAGTTTTTAGTTTTTTGTGAAACAATCCTTCTTAATAAAATATGTAATTAGTTAACGCATTCTTTTTTATAACTTTTTAATACCTATACCTGGCAATTCATTAAGTGTTACTTTACCATCAATGACTAACATTCCCGAATAAGGATCGGTTTTGATTAATAAATTTCCATCCAAATCACACCAATCAGCAAGAGGAGCAAGTTGTGAAGCGGCAGATACTCCGCAAGAAGTTTCAGCCATACATCCAACCATGACTTTCATTCCGAGGCTTCGGGCAACAGTAATCATTTTATGAGCCTCATAAAGCCCGGTGCTCTTCATTAATTTGATGTTAATTCCTGAATATACGCCATTGATTTTGTGGATAATATCTGGCAATCTTTGAAAAGCTTCATCCGCCATCGTTGGCAAAGGGCTATGTTCTGTAAGCCATGCCATATCATAATCTGTGTTTTAGGCATGGGTTGTTCTACAAACAAAACACCTTTTTCTTTTAACCAAAAAATCATTTCCAGAGCTTTTTTTTTGTCTGTCCATCCCTGATTGACATCGACATACAAAGGCACATCCGTAATTTCTCTGACAGTATTGATCATTTCTTTATCGTTATTAAGACCAAGTTTGATTTTCAACACTTTAAAACCATTCGCCTCCTTTGTTTTTAGGCGTATCATCTCTGGTTTATCCATGCCAATAGTAAAAGAAGTATTTGGTGTCTTCATGGGATTTAATCCCCATAATTTATAGAGGGGCTGATTTACAATTTTTCCAATCAAATCATGCAAAGCAATGTCAATGGATGCTTTGGCAGCCGGATTATCTGCTTCAATTGAATCCACATAGGTCAATATATCATCGACTCTGAAAGGATCTGAAAATTGTTCAAGATTTACTTTTTGCAGAAATTTAGTGACACTTGCGATTGATTCACCTAAATAGGGTGGCATAGAAGCTTCCCCATATCCAATTAATCCTTCGTATTCAATTTGAGTCAGGACATCAGGAGTAGAATTCCGTGAAAATTCAGCCACAGTAAAGGTATGCTTCATTTCCAATTCGAAAGGTTTAAACGATAACTTCATTTTATTATTAAGGTTTTTAATGATTGTAGTAGGTACAGAGGCACTTACTGTTTTGGGCAAAACAAGAGCGCTGAGTGATGCTATACCCAATGTTTTTGCGAAATCTCTTCTATTTAATTGCATATTAGTTAGATTTTAAAATCGTAAAAGATTCATTGTCACTAATTCGTTGAATGGTTTTTCCATTTTCCTGACCAATGATGCGAATAGCCCTCACAAAATTAGATTCATAATCCAGTCTACTGCTATCCATATTGGTGATTCTGACATTTCCTGAGGATTGTATAAAATTGCCTTCCCCAATATACATGGCAGCATGGGTTACCTTTTCAGGCAAGGAATCTGATTTTCTTCTTCCAAAAAACATTAAATCTCCAGCCAAAAGAGAGCTATAATCAAAATTGCTTGTGATTTCTTTGCCACATTTGGATTGTTGCGAGGCATCCCTTTGTAATATAATCCCATTTAAAAAGTAAATAGTAGATGTAAATCCGCTACAATCTATGGCTTTTGAAGAAAATCCCCCCCATAAATACGGGATACCTAAGAATTTTTTTGCAGTCTCAACCAATTCATTTCCTTGAGGTGTTTTGTTGAAAAGCAAGTTTAGATCTTTGACTTCATCTTTTTTGACAAATGCAATTCGGTTATCAGGATATTTCACTTTGTAAAAAGCATGATCCTCTCCAATGGCAGGCAGTATACATCCAATGACAAGATCGCTAACTGTTTGTGATTTGCTGTCGGGACTTGAATATGAAAAGCCGAACTGTTTGTAATACATAATCTTTTTTTCTCCTTGCATTTCTTTCAAACGGGCAGAGTCGAGTAAAACGATAGAAGCCTGGTTAATCCATCCAAAATAGTGATTGGGAGTTTGAATCAAATACCAGCCACCTTCTTTTTTAAATACCTTTACTGGAGTCCCCAATAAAGATTGATTAACGATTTCTGCGACATGTTTACCTGTGGCTCTAATGGTTGCAACCGAATTGTTTACCAAAGCAAAAGAGGTAACCCCTAACTCGTTTTTAGGCAAAAGTTTACAGTCTATCTTTATGCCAGGATATTTTGAACTCAAATTTAATATGTCAGATTGTGCTTTTTCACTCTCGACTTCTCCGGTTAGCGTAATTCCATTAGCTTCATTGTCTATTGAAATGTTCCAAAGGGCAATTCGACCGTCAGGCGCATATATTTGCTTTAATGAATCGATATGGCTCCCTATTTCACTTACCATTTTCGCGCTCTTATTTTGGGAGCAGGAACTCAAAAATAAAATGGCTATTATAAAAAGCCCCGGTTTTTTTAAAGAGATAAATAATTTCATTTTTTCTAATTTTTTTTATAAATAACAATAATTTGAAACAAATGCTAACCTGCTTTGTTTATCAATTCGTCTGAATAAATCGCTTTTGGTTTGTCACGTAAAGTATATTGAGAAACCATGGCTTCGCCATAGGCTCCTGAACTTCTAATTGCAATGAGATCTCCCCGTTTTGTAATTGGAAACATCACATTATCATCAAAACTATCGGAAGATTCACAAACGGGACCTACTACATCGTATTTGTAATTCTTGATTTTTACCTCAGGTTTTGAAATGTTTTGAATTTTATGTTGGGCACCATATAGTGCCGGGCGGATTAAATCAGTCATGCCCGCATCAAGGATCATGAATTCCTTATTCAATCCCTTTTTAATGTATAATACGCGGGAAATCAAACTGCCCATTTGGCCCACAACAGATCGTCCAAGTTCAAAATGAACTTTTTGATTTTTCTTCAATTTCAAGTGATTATATACAGTCTCAAAAAAGCCAGCATAATCAGGAATAAGCTCAGAATCTGGGTTTACGTAATTGATGCCTAATCCACCACCCAAATTCACATGTTCCAAAATAATTCCATGTTTTTTAAATAAATTATCCTGAATACTATTCACTCTTTCACAGAGTTCTATATAAGGATTCATTTCTCTGATCTGAGAACCAATATGAAAATGAAGCCCGATGAGTTTAATATTGGAAAAGGTCTTTACCCGTGTAATAATTCCATCTAAAAATTGGACAGGAATCCCAAATTTATTTTCAGGTAATCCGGTCGTCAAATACTTATGAGTGACCGCGTCAATATTTGGATTTAGACGGAGTGATACTGGTACGATTTTTTGTTTCTTGAGTCCCCAATCGTTTATTACTTCAATTTCCTCTTGGGATTCGCAGTTGAAACCAAAGATAGAATGATCAATCGCATAATTGATTTCTGCATCACTTTTTCCGACTCCGGAAAAAACAATTTTGTCAGGGTTAATTCCTGTTTCTATAGCTTTTTTGACTTCGTTTCCACTTACACAGTCGAAACCAAAACCATATTCTTTTATTGTTTCAAGAATGCGGGTATTTGCGTTTGCTTTTATGGCATAATGAATATTGTAGTTATAGCTATCAGCGGCTGATTTGAGTTTCTTTAAATTATCATGAAATAAGTTCATATCGTAATAATAAAATGGCGTTTCCAAATGAAAAAAATAATTGTACAATTCTTTGTTGAACAAGGTTAATTTTTTTAGAGTGATAATTAATACTGAAACAAAACAAAATTAAAAAGTTATAAAATCAAAATTATTATTAATTTCACACTTAATTTACACAAAATGTTTAAATATTAACAAATGAAACCCATTGGAGAAATAGTAAAAAAATTAATTAGAGAAGCACCATTTTTAGAGGAGGCTCTCGAAGAAGGATTAATCAATGTTTCTTCCTTGTCAAGAAAATTTAAGCCACAGATAGAGAAAGAGTTAAAGAAGAGCGTGCAATTAGGGGCGATTGATATGGCGATTAAAAGATATAATCCTGATAGTACCTATAATCTCAATTTTGGACTTAAACAATTTATTAGTACTCTTGGTGATTTCATTGTTCAGTCCGGATTGATGCATTTTACTTTCGAAAATTCAAGCACATTAACTGCACGAAGAAGTGAATTGGTAGCCCAAATTGAAGGCGATCAGATTTATTACACTATCTCACGTGGAATTTTTGAAACCACCATTGTTGTTAGTAGTTCAAAAACCCAACTCGTTGAAGAAATATTTTCAAATGAGAAGCTTATTTTTAAAAAATACAATCTGGCCTCCATCACCTTACGGTTGCCCCAAAAAAGAAATCAGACCAGTGGCTTCTTTTTCTATATCTTGAAAACGCTCGCCATAGATAAAATCAATATTGAGGAACTTGTTTCTACTACCAATGAATTCACTGTTTTAGTAAGTGAAAAGGATATTGATCGGGCCTTTTCGATTTTGATGCAATTGAAGAAATCGTAAACATGGTATAAGAAGGAATCACAAAAAAAATCGACCAGAGCAGGAATTGTAATTTGGTTTTTTTTATCTTTACTAGTGTTAAATGACAGAACCGTAAGCTCTGTTTTGAGTGGCAGAATGAAAAATGCCCGAATGACGGAACAACAAGCTCCCGCCAACGAGTGAAACTACAGTGAAGCCCAAATGGCGGAACTGGTAGACACGCTGGTTTCAGCAGTGGGATTGGTAAAACCAGCCACTAAAACTAAAGTGACATCTTAAATCTATTCAAATTTGTTTACATTCGTGTACTCAAAAAGCACAATAACACTGTTGCAAAAACACTAATTTTCACCTTATGGAATCCATTTTAAAAGTTCAGAATTTATCAATTTCATTTGGTACAAAAAATGAATTAAATACAGTGGTTAATGCGATTTCATTTGAATTGGACCAACAACAAATTTTGGGAATTGTTGGTGAATCCGGTAGCGGAAAATCGGTAACGGCTTTGGCTATTTTGGGTTTGCTTCCCAAAAATGCCACCGTCACAGGCAATATTTTATTCAACAAT
>JBAZGP010000038.1:0-15882 GCA_041652835.1 Lutibacter sp.
GTAGCCAACGGTTACAATGGTGTTGATATTGGTTTGCTGATGACGGGCCATAGGCACAATGGAGGTAATCATATACACCTCGATAGCCATTACCGCCATAGCAATAGTGTGATAGAGCATAATAATGCGGCCTGCACGTTCGGCAGGATTTAAATCCATGTGAAGCCATTTTACCACTAAGTCTTTCACACCCCATTCGGCCATGGGACCCGATAACGTTCCAAAAATGGTGGCTGTGATTGATACTAAAACGATGGCCAAAAGGATTAATCCCTTTGTTGACGTAAAAAAATAGTTGATTCTGTTCATAATGTACTACTGTTGCTGATTTTTACTTTCTTTTCAAATCCATAGGCAAATGACATACTCATAAGTAGCAGGATGGGGGTGAGTATGGTAAAAACTACACCTTCGGTAAATATGCCCATAAGAGGCTTACCAAAGCTCAGTGATGCCATGGCCATTCCGCCAATACCAATGAGTGCTCCGCCTATGCCTACCCATATAAATCTTGTTCCGGTTATTTTGGCACGTGCCACCATAAAGGGCACCAGAAAAATGGTTAATCCGGATGCGGCATGAAATACAGGATATACTGCACGCGCTTGAAAAACATTTATATTTACAAGCATGATAAGAAGAAAACCAAGGATTAAAAAGCCTAAGTAATAAGGATAGTATTTTGGATAAAACTCTTTTATTAAGCCCAGTGCAATACCAAATGGAATAATGGTAGCTACTATTTTAGTAAAAGGACTGGACAGGACAGAAAAGCCAAAAAGTATTAAAAGCAGTCCGGCCACAAGAAGTACTGTAAAGGAAGCAATATACCATAGGTTATAGTTTACCCGGTTCTGTTTAGCCTTATATTTATTGTAAAAAGAATACATTAGATAAAGAGCTAAACCCCCAGTAACCAATAATACGATGCGATCTATAATGGTAATTTCCATAAGTTAGGTTTAATGTGTTATGTTATAAAATGACAGTCTGATATGCTGCATATTTAAGTGTGTGAGGGCATAGAAAGATTAACACCGTGGTTTAACACAGTGGCTAAGTTCCACCCTCAACACACTTAAAGAAATCTACTCAACGCCTGCTTTTTGCTCTTCAATAAGCACTTTTGCAGCGGGCGTAAGCATGTAAATCAACAGACCAGTGGCTACCAATGCAGCTGGCAAGTATAAGTTGAACACGCCACCTTTTTCCATAAGCTCAACGCCACCAACAGTGTAACCAGCTATCATGGAAATCATTGCAGCCATTATTCCCAAAGGAATAGCCCATGTTCGGCGCTTGAATACCGAATAGATAAAAACTAACCAGACGGTAGCTCCCACCCAGGTGGACATCATAACCACTGCGTACATGCCCTTTAAAACTTTTGGAATGTCAGTTTCGAAACCCAAGTGCTGATAGCGTGAAATCATGGCTACTCCGAGGATGTAGGTTAGTACATAAGCCAAACCGGCCACAAAGGTCAGTACGATCACTTTGCGGTTGACGCGTCCTACGTACATCATTCCGAACCACAACACCACAGCAATTAGAAAAACCGTCATGGTTGGTTTTGGAAGATGAATACTTCCGGCAGGTATGGTAGGGAAGAAGCCGGCCAGCATTTGAATGGCAGCTGCTACTGCGCCCCACTGCCAACTCCACTTTTGTTTGGTGGCGAAGCCATAAAGTACCGCAGCCCACAAGGCACTGGCTATAATGTTCAGTGCACCTAGCATGGAGTGAGTAACTTCCACAGCTATTGCTTCGTCGGGTCGCCCACCAGCAAGTTTACCGTCCACTACGATCATGTAGTTTTGGGCCATTAAGTAAAGAAGTAGGATTCCCGTAAAAATTCCGACAATCGATAAAACGATTCCGAGGTTATTATTGTTTTTCATCTTTGGTTAATTTAATTATGTGTTTTATGTATGTAAGTATTAACTGATAAAGATAAAAATAAATTTTTATCTAAAAAAGATTATTAGCAATATTCTCCTGACCTATGCATTTTGACACCAAAAATAAAGCTTGTCCATATAGTGATAGGGCATCATCTGTGTATTTCTTTGCTCCAAAGCAAGAAAGATATTGGACTGTTTTCAGCTTGCTTCTTGGATAAACCAATCGGTATAAAATCAAATCTTTAAATAATTCATTCTCAGTTTGACTAAAACCAATCTCATAAAATATTTTCCTCAACACTAAAGTCGATAACAATCAATTTGTGTGAGGTGATATTATTGAGTATTCCTTCAATGGCTTGGATAGCATTATTAAAGTCCAGTTCCTGCTTTCCTGTGTATTTGTTCATTCAGTTTTTCGCAAGTTTTATCAACTCTTTTTTCTATTCAACTGTTTTGAAAGAACCAAAATTTTTAAAACTTTGTACTTCCCAGAGGATTCATCCACAACCTGAATATATGTGTATCCTTTATTATGTTTTAACCTCAGAATAAACATAAAAACGTAGGTAAACAATAAAGTTAACACCCAAAATGACAAAATAAAAAATCTTAATTCATTGTAATACTGTTATACCAATTTAAAACAGGAAATTTAAAAAAGTGTGAAAGTCAGAAAAAAGGGATACCGATTGGCGTCCCTTTTTTAATTTTTAGAAAATAATTTTAATACTTACTCCGTATCTTTTGTTATTAATTTAACTTCATCAAATCCCATCGTATGAAATTGAGCAAATTGTGTGGCTGCATCACCTACCACAACATAAACCATTTTAGATTCATCTAAATATTTATTGGCCAATTGCTTATGCTGTTCAAGGGTCATGTTATTAATAACGGCTTCTTCCTTTTCTATATAGTTAGAAGGTAAATTATAATTGCTTATTTCCTGTAACATTCCCAATAATGAAGTTTGTGTTTCAAAACGTCTTGCATTCGATTTAATTAGGGCATTCTTTGTAAATTCTAAATCTGCCTGACTGATCCCATTTTTGTATTTGGCAATTTCCTCTTTAAAAATCTGAACGGATTCCCCTGTAGTATTGGTTCGTACACTTGAAGAAGCGCTAAAAGTTCCTGGCGTTTTTGAACCGCTAAAACCAGTACGTGCACCATAGGTATATCCTTTTTCTTCTCTCAATATCATATTTACATTTCCGGAAAACGAGCCTCCTAATTTATAATTCATAACTTCAGCAGGATAAAAATCTTTATCTGTTCGAGCCAATCCAATATAACCTATATTAATTACAGATTGTTTCGCATTGGGAATATCAACAAAATATAAAGAAGATTTATCTCTTGTATTTGTTATAGGATATTCTGGAATTTCAACTTTTTTAGCTTTCCATTTTGCTTCCAAGCTACTAAGATTTTCCAAAATTTGCGCTTTCGTAATATTACCAACAATATTAAACACACTTACTGAAGGTGAAAAATTAGTATTGTAAAATGCCTTTAAGTCATCCATTGTAATGGCTTCAACTGAAGATTCCGTGCCACTTGTAGGGTACGAAAAAATATGATCTTCGCCATATAAAATTTTATTAAACATATTATTGGCAACCACATTGGGATTTGCCTCTGAACGTTTAATTTGATTTATCGTTTTGGTTTTTACACGTAAAAATTCTTCTTCATCCCAACGAGGTTCCAATAAAATTTCTTCAACCAATTTCATTGTTTTATCAAAATTTCTAACCAAGGTATTTCCTCTTATTACAATAGACTCATTGGTGGTGTACATATTAATGCTTGCTCCCAGCATTTCAATCTCTTCCTCAAGTTGTTCAGGCGTTTTATTGGCTGTTCCTTCCATCATAATATCCGTCATCAAATTAGCCACACCATTTTTATTTTTATTGTCCAAAAGATGTCCACCTGCAATTACCAAACTAAAATTTACGGTTGGAATTTCATTTTGTTCAATTCCATAAACTTTCATTTTATTGTTTAATGTTGAAGTCCAGCTTGCTGGAATAGATAATTTTGGTGCAATTCCTTGATGAGGCGCTGTAGACCGGTCAATTTTAGAAGGTGTTTTTACAATTTCTTCTTTAACATCTTCAGTAATTTCTTTAACCACATTTTCTTTAATTTCTTCTTCAACAATTTCAGCCTTCACAGAATTTTCAGTAATTAAATCCAATTGTCCCTTTGGCACAAAACTGGTCATTATATATGGTTTCCCTTTAATGTATTTTTCATAAACACGAATAACATCTTCTTTGGTAACCTTTTTAATATTTTCAATATCTTTTTCTATAAATGCAGGCGTTCCTGCAAACACATTGTATCGTGCCAACTGGAACGATTTACCTAAAACACTGCTAATACCATTGTAAAAATTGGTTTCCAATCCAGCTTTAATTCGTTCAACATCTTTATCGGTTACCCCTTCCTTATCAAACATTTCAAAAGCCTCAAAGATTCCCTTTTCAACATCTTTTAAATTTTTCCACTATTTGCTGTAATACTTATATAAAATTCTCCTGCCAATTCTTGTGAATTATTGTAGGCCGTTGTTTTGGATGTCAAATCTTTTTCTTTCACCAATACTTTATAAAGTGGTGCTTTTTTTCCACTTGATAGTATTTCAGATAAAAAATCAAGTGCATAAGCATCATCTGTATATTGTTGTACTGTTGGCCACACCATATTTAATTGAGGAACTGTAGCAAAGTTATCTTCGTGATATAACCGCTTTGTTTTTTCAATCGTTACAGGTTGTGGTTTCAAAGGTTTTACTTCTTCCCTCCTCTTTATTTCACCGAAATACTTTTCAATCAACATTTTAGCATCTTTGATTTCAAAGTCACCTGCCAAAACTAAGGTTGCATTATTAGGTCCGTAAAATCGATTATAAAATTCCTTAACATCATCCACAGTAGCATTTTGAAGATCTTCCAACTCTCCAATTACCTGCCAGCTATATGGGTGACCTACAGGATAAATATTTTTATCCAATACCCAATCGGTATGTCCATAAGGGTTATTGTCAACACCTTCTCTTTTTTCGTTTTGAACAACCTCTTGCTGATTGTTAAAAGCAGTTTCCGTAACAGTGTTAATTAAAAAACCCATACGATCGCTTTCCAACCACAAAACTGTTTCCAGCGCGTTTTTGGGAACTACTTCATAATATACAGTGCCATCTTTCCATGTTCCTCCATTAAGTGTTCCTCCAGCATCCTGAATTATTTTGAAAAATTGATCTTGCGGAACATTCTCAGATTCCTGAAACAGCATATGCTCAAATAAATGGGCAAACCCTGTTCTACCTGTTTTTTCTCTATTGGAACCAACCCCATATTGAATGGCCAAAGAGACTATTGGATCACTTTTATCTTGATGAAGTACAACATCAAGTCCATTAGGAAGTTCATACTTTTCAAATGCTATTGAAAATTTTACATCCTTACTTGAATTTTGTGAGAGTCCTTTATATGAAATTATCATAAAGGATAAAGTCAGTAAAGTTAAAATTGAAAATTTAAAGTTAGTTTTTATCATGGTACAATTATTTTTTGAATTGGATAAATATACAATAGATTTTTAAATTAATTAATTCTCGGAAATTTAAATCAATATCCAAATAAATAATTCCTTAAAACCAACTATCCTCAAGGTAAAGTCATTAGGGAATTATTAAGATTAAGATTTCATTTTTTTGTGAAATTCTTTTTATTCTTCTTTGCATTATCAATATTAATATATGGCAAGTAATTGCACGCGGTTATTTGACTTTTTCTACTAAATTGATAATTATTAAAGAAGGAAAAAAAATAGAAGCCATTATCCAACACTATTTTAAATTTTTATTGATGATGGTTAAGCGAAGCTATTATTTCACATAAAAAGGTATTCAAAAGCTTTCAAAAAAAAAGATTGATATCCTCATTGAAAAATTAGGAAAACGAAATCAGATAAAAGCTTTTGAAGTCAATCAGAAAGTTGGAGCGCTGAAAACAATTTACTTAGGCCTATACTAAAAATGAAATATAAAATTATTTAACAAAACTATAGCCATCTGTACATTTAAATCCACAAAAAAAATAATTTTAAATAATGTAACAATCGCTCTTGTGAATTTACTTTAATTTTTATACTTTGCAAGAAAACTAACCAATACCATAAAATAATGTCAAAAGAAATTACCCGATTATTTGATTTTGCCTATTACCAACTTGAAAAATTCAATTTAGAAAAAGCGCTTACCACAAAATATAATGGTAAATGGGTTTCTACTTCAAGCCAAGAGTATATCGATAAAGCCAACGCCATTAGTAGAGGTTTACTGAGATTGGGCGTAAAACCTGGCGATAAAATTGCCCTGATTTCATCAGCCAACAGAACGGAATGGAATATTATGGATATTGGTATGTTGCAAATAGGCGTTATCACCATTCCGATGTACCCAACAATTTCTGAGGAAGAATATGAATATATTTTTAACCACGCTGAAGTTACGTATTGTTTTTTATCAGATAAAGTGCTTTATGACAAAGCAATTGTAGCTAAAAAAAATGTAAACACTTTAAATGAAATTTATTCCTTTGAAGAAATTGAAGGCTGCAAAAGTTGGGAAGAGATTTTAGAGCTCGGAAAAGATAAGAGCAATCAGCAAGAAGTTGATGCCATAAAAGACAGCGTTAATCCTTTAGATTTGGCAACCATTATATATACGTCAGGAACAACAGGAACACCAAAAGGCGTGATGCTTTCCCACAACAACATTGTTAGCAATGTATTGGATAGTTTTCCAAGAATGCCATTGGCTGTGGGAACTGCAAGAATCTTAAGTTTTTTACCGGTATGCCATGTTTTTGAACGCATGTTGCATTATTTATATCAATACTCCGGAGCTGAAATATTTTTCGCGGAATCCATTGAAAAACTTGGTGAAAACGTAAAAGAAACCAAACCAAATTTAATGTCGGTAGTCCCTCGTTTGCTGGAAAAAATATATGATAGCATTACTGCAAAAGGATCTGAATTAAAAGGAATAAAAAGAATACTGTTTTATTGGGCTGTAGAATTGGGTTTAAAATACCAGCCTTATGGCAAAAATGGTTGGTGGTACGAATCACAATTAGTCATTGCCAATAAATTAATATTCGTAAAATGGCGCGAAGCCTTGGGTGGAAATTTAGTCACCATGGTTTCGGGAAGCGCAGCGTTGCAACCACGATTGACCAGTGTATTTTCAGCGGCAAAAATGCAGATTATGGAAGGCTATGGACTTACAGAAACATCACCTGTAATTTCCGTAAATATGTATAGAGACAATATGTTTAAAATTGGTACCGTTGGAAAACCTATTAGAAATGTTGAGGTTAAAATTGCCGAAGACGGTGAAATATTAGCGAAAGGACCTAATATTATGCTTGGTTACTATAAAGATCCTGAAAAAACAGCAAGCGTAATGACGGGTGAATATTTTCATACCGGCGATAAAGGTGAAATTGATGCAGATGGCTTCCTAAAAATAACCGGTCGAAAAAAAGAGATTTTCAAAACATCTGGAGGAAAATATATTGTTCCTGCGCTGCTTGAAAATGTAATGAAACAATCTCGATTTATAGAACAAGTTGTTGTGATTGGTGAAGGACAAAAAATGGCCGCAGCAATTATACAACCTAACTTTGAATTTTTAAGGAGTTGGGCTCAACTGCATAATGAGCCAATGTTGAAAAACAATGAAGATTTAATTCAAAATCCAACTATTATTGCTCGAATTCAAGAAGAAATAGATCTTGGAAATAAAAATTTCGGCAAATGGGAAACCATCAAACGATTTGAGCTAACCCCTGAAGTTTGGGGAATTGATAATGGGTTGCTTACTCCAACAATGAAGCCAAAACGTGAAGAGATTCTTTCGAAATACAAACATTTGTACAATAAAATATTCGAAATTAAGAATTAGTTTTTTTAGTTCTTAGTTTTTAATTTTTTACTTTTGTCGTTCAAACAAAAAATTAATTCATGGAACATTTTATAGTATCGGCTCGTAAATACAGACCTCAAACTTTTGAGGATGTTATTGGGCAACAGGCAATAACCAACACGCTTGAAAATGCTATAAAAAACAACCATTTGGCGCAAGCATTGTTATTTACGGGTCCAAGAGGTGTTGGAAAAACTACTTGTGCGCGAATTTTAGCAAAAAAAATCAATCAGGCCAGTGGCGGAAATCTTGATGAGGATTTTGCTTTTAATATTTTTGAGTTGGATGCGGCTTCAAACAATTCGGTTGATGACATTCGAAATTTAAATGACCAAGTCCGCATTCCGCCACAAACCGGAAAATACAAAGTGTATATTATTGATGAAGTTCACATGTTGTCGGCCTCCGCTTTTAATGCGTTTTTAAAAACCTTAGAAGAACCGCCGGCACATGCTATTTTTATTTTAGCAACTACAGAAAAACACAAGATAATTCCAACCATACTTTCACGTTGTCAAATATTTGATTTTAAACGTATTGGTGTTTTAGATACTAAAAAGTATTTAGAAAAAATAGCAATTCAGGAACATATTGAGGCTGAGGATGATGCTTTACATATCATCGCTCAAAAAGCTGATGGTGCTTTGCGTGATGCACTTTCCATATTTGACCGAGTGGTAAGTTTTTCAGGTAAAAATTTAACGCGAAAAGCAGTTACTGAAAACTTAAATGTGCTGGATTATGATGAGTATTTTAAAACAACCGACTTGTTGCTTGAAAATAACATACCAGAAGTTTTGGTTCATTTTAATTCCATTTTGTCAAAAGGATTTGACGGGAATCATTTTATCACCGGATTGGCTTCGCATTTTAGGGATTTATTGGTGAGCAAAGATAAAATTACCGTTGAATTGTTGGAAGTTGGCGACAATGCAAAAAAGAAATATTTAAGTCAGGCTGAAAAATGTGATTTGCGGTTTTTATTGCAGGGAATTGAAATGGCAAACGAGTGCGATTTAAAATATAAAAGCAGTAAAAATCAGCGATTACTGGTTGAACTTACTTTAATGCAACTGGCCTCCCTCACTTTTGATGGAGAAAAAAAAAACAATAAGCCCTTTATAATTTCGGCTGTTGTTTTTAGATCCAAAACCGCCAAAAAAAGCAATGCTAAATTTATTGTAAAAGAAGAAATTAAATCGGTTGCAAAACAGGAAGTCCTAGAAATTAAGGTTGAAGCCAAAAATAATAAATCGCCAAACGCTGAAACCTTAAAAATCGATATAAAAAATGACATTCCCAGACGCTCTTCACTTTCCTTAAAAAGTTTAGAACGAAAAACAGAAGTTTCAAAAATTGAAGTCGATTTTGAAGAAGTTGAAGGTTTGCCTGCAGATGTTTTTTCAGAAAGTAAACTGCTGCAATTTTGGGAAGAATATCGTAATTTATTACTGGAAAAAGGAAAAAAGAGCGTGGTTTCTATCATGAATTCAAATGTGCCAAAACTGGAAAACGGAATTGTCCATTTTCGGCTTCCTAATACCTCAATGAAAGATCAACTTGATCGAACAAAGCCGGCTTTGGTAAAATATTTGCGTGAGAAATTAAACAATTATAAACTTAATATTGTTACGGAAGTAAATGAAGAAGAAACTAAAAAATACGCCTACACAGCCGAAGAAAAATATCAAAAGTTATTAGAAAAAAATAGTGCAATTGGCTTGTTGAAGAAAACTTTTAATTTGGATTTATAAATAATAAGAATTTTTTGAATGAAAACCTGCGTTAGGGATTGAGGCATTTGTTTGAGCTCTTTTTTGCGTATTTCAGCAAAAAAAGCGAGTGCCGAAAGCCCGACCCGCCAGCTGGCGGGGAACGCCCAAATTTTTACTATATTTAAAATATTTTAGCATCTAATCCATAAAATGAATGTCTTATGTTAGGTTTAAAACTTCCAACCGACCCGCGTTGGGTAAATATTGCCGAAAAAAATATTGATGAAATATTAATAGATCACGCACATTGTGAGCTAAAAGCGGCTTCAACTGCCAATTCACTGATTATGAGTTTTCCAGAATATTCCGATTTGGTTACGGAAATGGTTTCCATAGTAAAAGAAGAAATGAGTCATTTTAAAATGGTGCACGAACGCCTTTTAAACAGGGAAATTAAATTGGGGTACGATAGAAAGGACCTTTACGTAAATAATTTATTGAAATTTTTTCCGAAAGGTGGAAGCAGAACCACGCAATTGGTTCACAGATTGTTGTATGCCGCGCTTATTGAAGCCAGAAGCTGCGAGCGATTTCGGCTGCTTTCAGAAAACCTTAAGGATCAGGAATTGGCGAAATTTTATCGTGATTTAATGGCTTCGGAAGCAAATCATTATACCTTATTTTTAGGTTTCGCCCGAAAATATGGCGTCAGAGAGGAAGTGGATAAAAAATGGAACGATTTGTTGGAGTTTGAAGCTACTTTAATGAAAGATTTGGGAACTCAGGAAACGATTCATGGATAGTTTTTTTAATTGACAATTAATAATTAATAATGGATAATTGATAATTGATAATGAATGAATTAGAGGTCAGAAGTTAGAAGTTAGAAGTTAGATATTAAATATTAGATATTAGATATTAAAGGTTAGAGGTTAGAGGTTTCGTGAAATGGCAAAAGTTTGAAGTTCAATATTAGATATTAGATATTAGATATTAGATATTAGAAGTAAAAAGGTAATAGGCAATTAGATAATTAGCCGATTAAAGAAAAGAGACAAAAATTAAAGGAAATAAACATTAAACAATGGTTACTGAGCGTAGCCGAAGTAAAACAAATAAACAATTACACAAATAAACAATTAAACGATTAAACAAATTAGCAATGTTTAGCAAAGACGAATCAGCACAACTCAGGAGGGAATTTTGGACAAGTTTTGGCAAATCTTTTCCGCGTAAATGGATATTGTACAATACCCAAATTAAGGACTTTGGCTTTAAGTTTGTGGCCGACCAAAAAGTAGCTCTGGTTTGTTTGGATATTGAATCGTTCGACAAAAATAAAAATCAGTTGCTTTTTGATCAAATTTTGGAATTAAAAGACATTCTTATGGAAGATTATTTACCAGATGTTATTTTTGACGAAATTTACCTCTTAGATAATGGGAAAATTATTCACAGAATCTATGTGAAATTTAAAGGGGAATTTAATATTCACGATAAAAATACCTGGCAAAATGTTTTTATTTTTTTCAAAGAAGCTATGCATCAATTTGAGCTTTTTTATGAAGATTATGAAGATTTTATAAAACAGGCCGTTTATAATTGATAATTAACAATGAATAATTGATAATTGATAATTGATAATTGATAATTAGGCTATTGATTAATGAGCAAATTGGCCAATTAAAGAAAAGAAAATAGCGAATAGGGAAATGGGAAAAGAGACAAAAAACTTTTAACTTCTAATATCTAATATTTAATATTTAACTTTTAAACAAATAAACAACGGTTACTGAGCGTAGCCGAAGTAAAACATTTTAAAATAAACCGTATTTTTGCATTATGGTTATAAACGACACTATTATTGCTTTGGCCACCTCATCAGGTGTTGGTGCTATTGCCGTTATTCGCTTATCGGGTGAAGATTCGATTGAAATTGTCAATCGTTTTTTTAGTGCGAAAAATGGAAAAAAAGATTTAAACAAAGTAAAATCGCATACCATCCATTTGGGAAATATTGTGGATGGGAATCGTGTAATCGATGAAGTTTTAGTTTCGATATTTAAAAATCCGCATTCCTATACCGGTGAAAATGTGGTGGAAATCAGTTGCCACGGCTCTGTTTATATTCAGCAGGAAATCATACAATTGTTTATTAAAAATGGTGTGAGAAATGCCAATCCGGGTGAGTTTACCTTGCGCGCATTTTTAAATGGGAAAATGGATTTGACTCAGGCCGAAGCTGTTGCTGATTTAATTTCTTCCAATTCTGAAGCATCACACCAAGTGGCTTTGCAACAGATGCGTGGTGGTTTTAGTAATGAAATTAAAAATTTACGTCAGGAATTGCTAAATTTTGCCAGCCTAATTGAACTGGAACTCGATTTTTCCGAAGAAGATGTTGAATTTGCGGACAGGACAGAATTTAACCGATTGGTTGAAAAAATAAGTATGGTTTTAAAACGACTGATTGATTCCTTTGCCTTAGGAAATGTGTTAAAAAACGGAATTCCAGTTGCTATTGTAGGCGAACCCAATGTTGGAAAATCGACTTTGTTAAATGTTTTATTAAATGAAGAAAAAGCCATTGTAAGTCATATTGCAGGAACCACAAGAGATGCCATAGAAGATGAAATTGCCATTGATGGTGTTGCTTATCGTTTTGTAGATACCGCAGGAATTAGAACTACTGAAGATATTATTGAAAATTTGGGCATTCAAAAAACATTCGAAAAAATTGAACAGGCGCAACTGGTTATTTACGTTTTCGACTTGGAAAAGATTAAAACCAATCAGCTTACGCTTTCGGGTATTCTTGCCGAAATTAAAAAGATTCAAGACAACTATCCGAACAAGCAATTGTTAATTATTGCAAATAAAGTGGATGTTGCTAATGCCGAATTGATCAGCAAAACTACCGAAGCTTTTCAAAACGCTTCGCTCCTATTTTTATCCGCCAAAGAAAAAACAGGAATTCATGAGTTAACCGCTGCCCTAACCCAATTGGCAAACAAAGGCGCTTTAAGCAATAACGAAACCATTGTCAGCAATTCCCGTCATTTTGAAGCTCTAAACAATGCGCTCAACGCCATAAAAGAAGTTCAAAAAGGGATTCTATACAATATCAGCTCCGATTTATTTGCCATTGACATCAGAAGAGCACTTTTCCATTTGGGTGAAATTACGGGAGAAGTGACTACCGAAGATTTATTGGGAAATATTTTTGCTAACTTTTGTATTGGGAAGTAAACCCCAAAAATATAAGAGATAAATAATTAAGGGAAATTTGATTTTAGTGTTAAATTAGATTGATTTTAAATTACTGCAATTAATACAATAACTAATTTATTTTATTAAATTAGATGCATTATTAACTACAACGATAAAAATTGCGAATTATCAATGTCTTTAAAGAGCAAATGAAGTAACCTAATTTATTAATTAGCTTATGCTTGTGTATTGAAATTTGGCGATTTTAATTTGAAGTTGCTAATTGATAAAATAACTAAAACATACGTTATCCCGACAAACAAAGTTGAAAATAGTATGTTTTGTAATGATTTAAACAGTTAGCTGTAAGTTCGACACAAATTTAAATGGATAATATAACAAACAGAATAAAACTGAATAATGATCTTTGGTTTAATGTTCAGCCAGATAAAATAATTTTTGGAGGAGCTTTCTTAACTAAAGGATTACATCTTACTTTCCCTTTTGGGATTAAATCTGGAAATTTTGATTTACACTTAACAAAAGGGAATATTCAATTTCCGATAATAATCATAAAACATTCAGATTTTCAAATTATTCAGCAAACATTAATCGATAATCTTTTGAACTCATTTTTAAATAATTTAAAACCTTTAACCAAAGATTTACTGAATAATAAAGATTATAAAATATATGCGTTATCTGGATTTGATAGTAAAATAGATGAAAGTTTTAAATTGCAAATTTCACAAGGAATAAATAATCTCAAAAATAGTAAAACTACAAAAAGATTAAATATAGATAAGAATAGTCAAAAATTTCAAGAATTCACAAAAGAACTTAAATCAAAACAAGAAATCAAAAATATAGAATTGAGTGAGTTTTTAAGATTTAATAATGCTTTGGGAATGGCAATATCTAATGAAAATTCATATTTCTTAATTAAAGATAAATTAACCAGAAATATCCCTTCGATGTTTGATTTTATAAATCTTGATACAAATAGAATTATTAAAGATACTCTTGGAGAAGATTTATCTAATTACATTTTAGAAACAATTGAGAGAGGTAAGATAATTCTTGAAAAAGATAATGCTCAAGAAATAATTAGAAAAATGATACCTCCGATTTTAACGATAAAAACCAACAGCTAACACCTTATATAATTTATGCTTAAATTTGAACTAATACAAACAGATAAACATTCAACTAACGATTTGCTACAACCGAAAAATTTCCGATTTTTAGGCGCACAAATCATAGTGTGCCAAGAATCAACCACGGCAATAAAATGGTTGAATGCTGTAAATAAGATGATGGTAGGCCCATCAGAGTCGTTGTATAGGCGATGGCTCTAAACCACCTAAAGGTGCTTTGATTAATAGTCTTGGTATTGAGCGTTTAGGAGAATCTAGCCCTTGAGGTTAGCAGGTGAGAATAAAGGAGTTGAACGAAAGTGAACCATTGATGAGGTGTCGAGAAGTGCGTACCTCCAGTCAAAAGCTACGTAGTATGATACGGAGTGAAAAGCGGTGTTATTTATAATACCGATTGTAGAGATGACCTATTTATTTTCTGCAAGGCTGGCGTCATTCAGATGGCAAGACCTTTATTTAGGCTTATCTACGGAACTTGGGAAGCTGCATACAAATGTTAAGGAAAATGCGCAATAGGCACAACCTAAAGGCAAAATACCGATGGTGTATGTAGTGGCAGATTAACCCGTAGTAGTGATGAAGTTTCTGTAATGGAAATGGAGCGAAGGGGTTAAGTTGTACCGTTTTATTTTATTTACCAACTCAAATAAATATTGAGAATGAATTTATGGAATGAAACAAAATCAATACCGATAAGTCGCCAAATGGTTTGGGAGGCTTATCAAAAAGTGCGTTCTAACAAAGGGAGTGCGGGAGTTGATGGGATAAGTATGCAAGAATTTGATACGAACCGCAGTAAACATCTTTACAAACTTTGGAATCGAATGGCATCAGGGAGTTATTTTCCACCTCCAGTCAAAGAAGTAGAAATACCTAAGAAAGACGGTTCAATCCGTAAATTAGGCGTTCCTACTATAAGCGACAGAGTTGGACAAATGGTGGTAAAAATGTTTATTGAACCAAGATTGGAAGCAGTATTCAGTCCAAATTCTTACGGTTATCGACCAAAAAGAAATGCCCATCAGGCATTGTCAAAGGTACGAGAGAACTGTTGGAAACAAAACTGGGTAATTGACTTAGACATCAAAGGATTTTTTGACAATATTGACCACAGCAAACTGATGCTTGCAGTAGCTAAACACGTACCCGAAAATTGGGTAAAATGCTACATTAAACGATGGTTGGAAGCATCCGTTATTACGGCATCTGGAGAACTAATCCAAAAGCAAGGAAAAGGAACGCCACAAGGCGGAGTAATCAGCCCATTATTGGCAAACCTTTTCCTGCATTATGCTTTTGATAAATGGTTAGAACAAACAGATGAAAAAGTAGCCTTCACACGTTATGCCGATGATGTGATACTGCACTGTAATACAAAAGTTCACGCAGAACAAACACTGAAATTAGTACATCAAAGAATGGAATCGGTAGGGTTGGAATTACATCCCAAGAAGACAAAGATAGTCTACTGCCGAGACAACAGAAGAAGAGAAAAGTACCCAATAGTCAAATTTGATTTTCTGGGTTATTCTTTTCAGCCAAGAACAGCCTATTCTAAGAAAAAGTTGTTTTTAGGATATGATTGTGCTATAAGTATAAGTTCAAGAAAACGAATCGCTGACAAGCTCGAAGAACTGAAGGTAAGTAAACTAAGTTTTAAAAGCATAGTAGGAATTGCTCAATACCTTAATCCAATAATTAGAGGGTGGGTGTATTACTATGGTAAATTTAAGATGTATGAACTTACAAAAGTCTTTATGTTGTTGAGTAAACGATTGGTTTGGTGGGCAAGGAAAAGGTATAAGCGATATAAAACCAGTATCAGAAAAGCATACAAGTGGTTGGAAAATGTAAGGAAGCAATATCCTACATTGTTCTACCATTGGAAC
>JBAZGP010000039.1:0-6101 GCA_041652835.1 Lutibacter sp.
ATGATTTTTGGGTTTTTGCGATACAAACAGCATAATTATTAAAGCCCAACCTATCAATTTTCTTTAAATTTAACAGTGCCTTTTTTTCAAAATCAACGCCATCAGCGCCATAAATTTCTTTGGCAATGGTTTCAATTTTTTCTCTTATAGGAGAATTCCAATCGTATAAAGGCTTAAATTGAGATTTGGTAGCCTCAGCCACTTTTACCACAGCTTCTGCCAGTTTCTCTGCTCCAGCTCCACCTTTTTCCCAGCCTTCAGTAACCACTGCCTGAACGCCTAATTCAGCACATTTTTCAATTATATAATCTACCTCTTCTTTAGTGTCGCTTATAAAAGCATTAATAGCAACAACTGGTTCAATATTAAATTTTCTGATATTTTCAATATGTTTTTCCAGATTGCAAAAACCTTTTTTTATAAATTCCAAATTGGGCGTATTGTAGGCCTCTTTTTTAGCACCGCCATGGTGACGTAAAGCCCTAATTGTTGCAATAAGAACTACAGCTTTCGGGTTTAAATTGGCAGCTACACATTTTATATTTAAGAATTTTTCAGCACCTAAATCAGCACCAAAACCAGCTTCAGTAATCACATAATTTGACAAAGACAATCCCATTTTTGTACCTATAATGGTATTGGTACCTTGCGCAATATTTGCAAACGGACCCCCATGAATAATTGCAGGATTTCCTTCCAATGTTTGCACCAAGTTGGGTTTAATGGCATCTCTCAACAAAATAGCCATGGCATTTTCAGCTTTTAAATCACGCGCAAAAATTGGTTTTTTGTCGAAGGTGAATCCAACAAAAATATCACCCAAACGTTTTTTCAAATTTTTGAAATCGGTGGCCATACATAAAATAGCCATCACTTCAGAAGCTGCCGTAATGTTAAACCCATCTTCTCTTGGAATACCATTAGTTGTTCCTCCCAATCCAATAATAATATTTCGTAAGGCTCTGTCATTCATATCTATAACACGTTTCCAAACCACAGTTCTTGCGTCAATATTTAGATTGTTGGTAGTACTTTGTAAATTATTGTCAATTAAAGCCGACAATAAATTATTTGCCTTTTCCACAGCATTAAAATCGCCTGTAAAGTGAAGGTTTATATCTTCCATAGGAACAACTTGCGAATAACCGCCACCGGCAGCTCCGCCTTTAATTCCAAAAACTGGTCCTAAAGATGGTTCACGAATCACCGCCATAGCGCGCTTACCAATTCTGTTTAATCCTTCAGTTAGCCCAATAGAAACTGTTGTTTTACCTTCTCCAGCAGGTGTTGGCGTAATTGCAGTAACCAAAATCAAGTTGTTTTTTTTGATTTTTTCTTCATCAATAAGTTTTAAAGGCAATTTGGCTTTGTATTTTCCAAACATTTCTAAATCATCTTCTTCAATACCTAACTTGGCTGCTATATCTTTAATAGGTGATAATTTGTTTTTTTGTGCTATTTCTATATCTGATAAATACTTCATTTTTTTTTAAATTTTGATAACAAATATATAAAATTCATTGTTCAGAATTGTTATAAATAGAGATTAGATAACGCACTTCTAATAAATAAAAAAAAAGAATTGTTAGTTCCTAATTGAAATTATATATTTGCACGTTAAATACAAATGAATTTTATATAAAATAAATTTAAAATGCAAAACAAAGGACTTATAAAGTTATTCGCTATTCTGTTTGGATTAGTAAGTTTATATCAATTATCATTTACATGGTTTACCAATGGTATTGAAAATAAAGCAAAGGTGTATGCAGAATCCAAATCTGATGATGGTAAGGAAATAGCCCGATTAGAAAGAGCATATTTAGACTCTATTGCAAATCATCCGGTTATAGATTTAGGTTTTGCACAATTCAGCTATAATGAAATCAAAGACAAGCAACTAAATTTAGGGTTAGACCTTAAAGGTGGTATTAATGCTATTTTACAGGTGTCTGTTAAAGATATTTTGATTGGATTGTCAAATGATTCAAAAAATCCGACATTCAATGAAGCATTGGCAAAAGCCACTGAAGCCCAAAAAAGTAGTGATGACACCTATTTAAATTTATTTTTTATTGAATTTAAAAAATTAAGTAATGGAAAAATCAGTTTAAGCGATCCAAGTATTTTTGGAAATAAATCCTTGCGTGAAAAAATAAACTTTAAATTAACTGATGAAGAAGTAAAACCCATTATTCAAGCCGAAATTTCAGGTTCCATCAATACTGCTTTCGAGGTTTTAAGAAGTCGTATCGATAAATTTGGTGTTACCCAACCTAACATTCAACGCATTGGAAATTCAGGACGTATTTTAATTGAATTGCCTGGAGCAAAAGACATAGACCGTGTTAAAAAATTATTGCAAAGCACTGCTGAATTAGAATTTTGGGAAGTATATTCAAACCGGGAAACAGCAAACTTTTTCATTCAAGCCAACTCGGTTATTGAAAATTTATTAAAAACAGAAGCTAAATTAGACACTACATCACAAAAAGTTAATGTAGATGATTTATTAGGTGCAGTTTCTGATTCTTTAGCAACTAAAAAAACAAATGATTTATTCTCCGTTTTTACGCCAAGCGTTCCGCAAGCCGAAAATCAAATATCTTCGGTAATTGGAACTGCTAAAGTTGCCGATACCGCCAGAGTGAACGCTTATTTAGCAATGACTGAAGTTAGATCATTACTTCCTAATGAAATGAAATATGTTAAATTTCTTTGGGATGCCAAACCATTTTCAGCAAAAGTAACTGGCACTAACGAAAGTACTGTGTTAATTTATTTATACGGAATCAAATCAAATCGTGAAGATCTTGCACCAATTGGTGGTGACGTAATTGATGATGCAAGTCAGGAATATGGTCAAACAGGTGCTCCTGAAGTAAGTATGACCATGAATGCAACCGGAACAAAACTCTGGGGGAAAATGACCACAGAAAATGTTGGAAAATTTGTTGCCGTTGTACTTGATGATTATGTATATACTGCTCCTTCAGTAAATACTGCAATTACAAATGGAAGAACTTCTATTTCCGGTGGAAGTATGACTGTTGAAGAAGCTCAAGATATTGCCAATGTATTAAAAGCTGGTAAATTACCTGCTGCAGCACATATTATTCAATCGGAAATTGTTGGACCGTCACTTGGACAACAAGCCATTAACAGCAGTATGTATTCTTTCTTCTTGGCCTTGTTAGTGGTTTTTGCCTGGATGATTTTTTATTATGGCAAAGCGGGTATAATAGCTGATGTCGCTTTAATTGTTAACCTTCTATTTATTTTTGGAATATTAACTGCCTTTGGAGCCGTTTTAACCTTACCTGGTATTGCAGGTATTATTTTAACCATAGGTATGGCGGTTGATGCCAACGTTATTATATATGAAAGGATTAAAGAAGAATTGAGTCATGGAAAGGGTCTTAAAGCATCCATAAATTACGGATTTAGCTATGATGGTGCATTTTCAGCCATTTTAGATGCCAACGTTACTTCATTATTAACCGGTATTATTTTATATATTTTTGGAACAGGTCCTGTAAAAGGATTTGCTTATACCTTTATTGTAGGTATATTGACATCATTGTTTACAGCAATTTTTATCACCCGTTTGTTAATTGATTGGTATGCCAATAAAGGAAAAACTTTCACCTTTAATACAAACATTACAAAACAATGGTTTACTAAAATCAATATTGATTTCTTGAAATTGAGAAAACCAGCTTATATATTTTCGGGTGTTTTAATTTTAATTAGTATTTTTTCATTGTCCACTAACGGATTAAATTATGGAGTAGATTTTGTGGGTGGAAGATCTTATGTTGTGAAATTTGATAAAGCCACAAATGCCACAGATGTTGCAAATACCTTAAAAAACGTATTTGGTGATGCTCCCGAAGTGAAAACCTATGGTGAAGCAAGCCAACTAAAAATTACCACCAAATATAAAATAGAGTTAGAGGACAAGTCGGTTGATGATGAAGTACAGGAATTATTATATACAGGGTTAAAAAAATATAATCCGGCCGATCTTACTTTAGAAGAATTTAAACCAGGTTATGACGGCACAAAAACAATTGGTATTTTAAGCACCATAAAAGTGGAGCCAACTATCGCCGATGATATAAAAACAGCAGCAGGCTGGGCTATATTAGGGTCACTTTTAGTTATATTCCTATATATTTTAATACGATTTAGAAAATGGCAGTACAGTTTAGGCGCAATTATTTCCTTATTTCATGATGTATTAATTGTTTTTGGTGTGTTTTCTATATTTTACAAAATATTGCCTTTTGACATGGAAATTGGACAATCTTTTATTGCCGCCATATTAACCGTTTTAGGATATTCAATAAATGATACCGTTATTGTTTTTGACAGAATTCGCGAGTTTACCAAAACACGCACTTCTTGGAGTTTGTATAAGGTTATAAACTCTGGTTTAAATTCAACAATGGGAAGAACTATTAATACCTCATTAACAACATTGTTAGTGTTGGTTGCAATCTTCTTGTTTGGAGGTGATTCCATTAAAGGATTTATGTTCGCTTTAATTATTGGTATTGGTATTGGTACTTATTCCTCTTGGTTTATTGCATCACCAATCATGTATGATACCACTAAAAAATTGGAAAAAGATAAAATTAAAAATTAATAAGAATTTCAAACATTTACACGAAACCGTTTTGATATGTCAAAGCGGTTTTTGTATTTTAAATTAGCAAATAAATCAGAATTAGGGTCGAATATTCTTTATGGATTATTAAATTTGTAACAAAGCATAAAAATGAGCATCATTAAACTACACAACACCTATTTTAAAAAATACATTTCAGGAGAAAAAATTGCTGAGGCCATAGATTTAATGGTTGAAAAAATTACTGAAGACTGTAAAGGCGAAACACCTGTTTTTATTGGTATACTAAATGGTTCATTTATGTTCGTTGCTGATTTGGTGCGAAGATACAACTACGAATGTACCGTTTCATTTGTGAAATTAGCATCTTATGAAGGAACCGATTCAACTGGAAAAATAAAACAGTTGTTGGGTTTAAATGAAGATTTAGAAGGAAAAACTGTTATTATTTTAGAAGATATTGTTGACACTGGAAACACCCTTCAGGAAATATATGACATTTTTAGCGACAGAAAATTAAAACAACTTAAAATAGCTACCCTGTTTTTTAAACCCGATGTGTTTAAAAAAGATTTGCCAATAGATTATGTCGGTATATCAATACCAGACAAATTTATAGTTGGTTATGGGTTAGACTATGACGGCTTAGGAAGAAATCTTGACAGTATATATCAACTAACAACTCCTCCAAAAATGAAAAATATTGTTTTATTTGGTCCTCCAGGTGCAGGAAAAGGAACTCAGGCCAGTTTACTTAAAGAGAAATATAGCCTTATTCACATTTCAACAGGTGACGTTTTTCGTTCCAACATCAACAATAAAACTGAACTTGGAATATTGGCAAAATCCTATATGGATAATGGCGATTTAGTTCCCGATGAAGTTACTATAAATATGTTAAAAGCTGAGGTTGATAAAAACCCAACTGCCAACGGATTTATCTTTGACGGTTTTCCACGCACAAAATCACAAGCGAAAGCTTTAGATGAATTTTTAGAAGAAAAAGGAGAGCTCATTAACGGAATGGTTGCCTTGGAAGTGCCAGAAGATTTATTGGTAATCCGGCTGTTGGAACGCGGAAAAATAAGTGGAAGAACTGATGATCAAGACGAAAATAAAATTCGAAATCGCTTTAACGAATACAATACCAAAACAGCTGTTCTGAAAGATTATTACCAACTTCAAGGTAAATATTTTGGAGCAAACGGCGTTGGAAGCATTGACGATATTACTGGGCGTTTATCGGAAATAATTGACCAATTGTAGTAAATTAAACTACTATTGAATTGAACCAGTTCATTGTAAAAACGTAAAATAAAGTCTTTCAAAATACTAAAGTTAAACGGTTAAACAATTACACGATTACACGATTAAACAATAAAAAAATGACTGAAGAAAATTTTGTTGACTATGTAAAAATTTACGCTTCTTCCGGTAAAGGAGGTCGTGGTTCTACCCATTTACATAG
>JBAZGP010000039.1:6111-14526 GCA_041652835.1 Lutibacter sp.
TGGCGGACATATTATTGTTCGTGGAAACAGAAATATGTGGACGCTTTTTCCACTTAAATTTAAAAAACATTTCAAAGCAGATCACGGTGGCGACGGAAGTAAACAACGAAGTACCGGTAAAGACGGCAAAGATATATATATTGAAGTTCCTATGGGAACCATTATCAGAGATGGGGAAACACAAGAAGTTTTATTTGAAATAACTTTCGAAAATCCAGAGCAAATTTTACTTGAAGGCGGAATGGGCGGACTAGGTAACTGGAATTTCAGATCTTCCACACACCAAACACCAAGATTTGCACAACCAGGTATTGACATGAAAGAAGGCTGGTACCAATTAGAATTAAAAGTTTTGGCCGATGTTGGTTTGGTTGGTTTTCCAAATGCAGGGAAATCTACCTTGCTTTCGGTTCTTACCGCTGCAAAACCTAAAATAGCCGATTATCCTTTTACCACTTTAAAACCCAATTTGGGAATTGTGGAATATCGGGATTTTCAAACATTTGTAATCGCCGATATCCCCGGAATAATTGAAGGAGCCGCCGAAGGCAAAGGTTTGGGACATCGTTTTTTACGGCATATTGAACGAAATTCAATATTGCTATTTTTAATTCCTGCAGATTCTGATGATATTCAAAAAGAATATGATATTTTATTGAACGAATTAAAACAACACAACCCTGAATTGTTAGATAAAAACCGGTTGCTCGCCATTTCAAAATGCGATTTGTTGGATGATGAATTGAAAGCCGAAATTATTAAAGAATTGCCTAAAGGAATTAAAACACTTTTTATTTCATCAGTTGCCAAACAAGGTTTAATGGAATTAAAGGATACTTTGTGGCACTTGCTAAACAATTAAATTTCAATATAAATTATAAAAAAAGAGTGGTGCAAAAACACCACTCTTACTTTTTAAAAAAAAATCAAAGCAAATTATAGCACTATTTTAATCTTTTATATATTGTATCGCCATTTTCATCCTCCACTTTTAAATCGCCTTTCTGACTCAATTCAAGCAATCGAGGTTGTTTAAAAGCTGCCCATTTTATAATGAATAAATTTGGGATAGATGTTTTGTAAATAGTCGCAAATTCAAATTTTTCATCACCACCAACAAAAGCGTAATAACCTTCCTTAGCCGAAATTTTACATTCACCCCATTTATCGACAAAATATTTGCCTTCAATGGAATTAACTACGGGAGTAACAAATGATTTTACTGTTTCATTTTTAGCTTCACGGGCTTCTTTAACAACAATTTGTTCTGCCACTTTCATTGGAACTTTTGGTGTTTCTGGAGCTTCCTCTATTTTAGCTACAGGCACAATTTCCTTAACAGTTGGTTTTTCAGTTTTATTTTCCGCACTTACTTTTTCTTTGGTGCCCAAAGTTGCTTCATAGGAATATTTTAAAGCTTCAATGCCAACAAAAGCATTTCTTAGAGCTTCGTGGTATGCTGTTTTATAATCCTTTTCTTTCGACTTACCTTCTTCCGTTGAAAAAACAACTTTATTATAACAATCTAATAAATCAACTCTAAGTTTTGTGTTTAAAAAATTTGAAGCATTATTTACGGAAGCCATTAATGCCAAACATCTATCATTTGCCAAATCCGTAGGAAAGCTTTCATCAGTGAAAAATACGGTAAAACCCGCTCTCTCAAATAAAAATTTAGCCAACGAATTCACTTGATGCTGATCGGGTGATTTTTGAAATTCAAATTGTTTTGGCACTATTATATATTTATAAGAATTGATGCTTTTTTGAGCAAAAAGTGTTGAAAAACTAAAAATTAAAAGGAAACAGGTAGAAAATAATTTATTCATAAGGATAAAATTTTAGATAAATATATTGCTTGATAATGTTGATGTTTGTAAATGTACTAATTTTTCTCTTTAAATATAAAATTAATGCCCAATTGAAAACTGGCGCTTTTTGCAGCATATATATTATTTAAATTCAGTAAATTATCTGCGGTGAAATACGCATTAAACAAACCTATTTGGGTTGATAACCCCATTCCTACATTAGAGAATGAATAAGAATCGGCGGTATACGTGAGTTTTGTTTGCAAAAATTTATTTATTTTTCGCTCAAAGAAAACCGTGGCTGCCATATAAGAATGTACTATTCCTACAGTTGAAAACCATTGAAAACCTATTTTATTGTTAAACGATCCAGGATCAATTAAAAACCGGCAATCATCATAAGTTTGGCCAAAAGAATAACTTAATGCTCCATTCAACTTCACAGGCCTAAATGAAATATATTTATCGTAAATAGTGTCTAAAACAATTTGCTCGTTAAAATCATCCTCTAAATCCGTCCAATAATCTTCCGGATTATTTGGGTCAAAAGCCAACTGAATTCCATCAATTTCATAATTGCCTTTTATGCTGTAAGATTCCACGTTTTTGGTGTTATATACAAAACCCAAATCTTGAATGCTTCCAGTAATTGCCCATTGTTTGTCTAAATGATGCGTAAAGCCAAAATCAAAACCCAGCCCTAAATTACCTCCAAATAATAAATTTTTCTTCACGTAAGAACCATCAACCGTTTCGCCACTGTCCAAAAATAGACCCGAAGTTTGCATTAAAAGATTCATATTTTCAAGTTGCTGGCTGTAAGTATTATTTGTTCCCAACTGCGTAAATAAAGCGCCGCTATTTTGTTTTGATTTAATATGAAACATCCCCGAATATATTTTTGCCCTTGCGCCAATTTGCCATTTATCATTTAATTTCTTCGACAAACCCACATGCAAAACGCCCAACATTTCGGCCCGGAAAGCCAATTTATTTGCAGAATAATGCTTGTTGATAATGGTATTTCCCTCATAATACAAATCGACCAATTCTTTTGGAATTTTAGCCAATGCCTCAAACTCTTCATAATAGCCAAAACTCAGATAATTTTTATTTGGCAATCTAAAGCCACCACTTAAAATTTCCAACTGTTGGTTCACCGCAACAAATTCTGTTTTCCGATATTTGGCAAGTGCAGCCCTGATTTTAACATTAATATCAATACCATTGTCGGCAAAAATATCATAGGTTGAAAATCCGGTAAATCCACTTTGAAAAGAAATTTGCGATAAAAAAGGCATACCCACATGTGATTTATAACTAACTTCTGCACCGGGATTTAGCAATAAAGTTTGTGGTAAACCTGAAAAATCATACAAAACCTGTTTGTTTTGGGCATATCCAACCGAAAAAACGAGAAAAATCAACATTAATAATTTTCTCATTTTATTAAGTAAGTTAAAAATCTTTTTGAAGACGATTTTAAATTTAATGTTCCTATTTCATTTTTAGTCAGCACGCTACCATCCCCACTTCGCAACAAATTTATGTAGGCACCTATACTTACTGTGTTATAAATAATGCTTAAATCACTTTTAGGAATCTCAATAATTGTTGTTGTTTCGCCGGAATTTTCAGGAACCATTATGGTTGGCTGCAAGGTGTAAATCGGAGTATTAAAACTGTCATAAAAAACAAAATTAAATGTAAAAGCCCTGTTAAATGTGTTTTGTGTTATGACGGTAATTTCTACTTTTTCCACATAAGGCTCAGCATCTTTTGTTATAGGCACATTGATAACATCAGTAGAAAGCGAAATTTCATTATTAAAGTTATCCAAAAAATTTGGGGCAGTTAAATCTAAATAGACCAAAGTGACCACATAAATTGACTGAACACTTGCTTGATCCAGTTGATCAAAGTCAACATCTTTTGTGCAGCTTTGGAGACAAAAACCAATTAAAAAGAGGACTGTAATCTTTAAAAATTTCATGAAACTAAGTTAATTATCTCTTTAACGTTATAAATACCGTTTAATTTCAATAAGATGTTTAACCGATTTAATATTTTCCGAAACCAACTGCGCATTGAAATTACAATAAATAACATCAAAACCCGCGTCTTTCGCGCCCATAATATCAGCTTCCCAATTATCGCCAATCATAATTGATTCTGAAGAAACCGCATTGGTAATTGCCAAAGCGTATTCAAAAATAATGGAATTTGGCTTTTTTACGCCAGCATCTTCGGAAGTAATTATTTTATCAAAATATTTGGCAAGTCCAGAATTTTCAATCTTTTTATACTGAACTTCATTAAATCCGTTGGTGATGATGTGCAGTTTATAATTCACATATAAATGTTCCAAAATTTCGTGAGCACCTTCAAATAGTTGATTGTTGTTAGGAAGCACATCAATATAACCTACTGATAAATCTTCTATCAGTTGAATATCAACCTTCTGGTTTAATTTCACAAAAGTGTCTTTTAACCTACCCAGTCTAAGTTCTTCTTTGGTTATTTTTTCATCGCGGTATAATTTCCAATAACGTTCATTAATTTCCCTGTAATAGCTCAAAAATTTTTGAAGGTCAATTTTAATTTTATGTTGTTTAAAAATAGTCTCAAAAGCGATGTCAGAATTTGTTTCAAAATCCCAAAGCGTATGATCTAAGTCAAAAAATATGTTTTTAATCACTTTTATTTATTTATATATTTTAACAAAGTGCTTCTGCTGAAATGATGCAGAAACTTTTTGTGGTTTAACTCACGGTCGATTTATAAATAGCTGTCCACCCTTTCCAAACTTCATTTTCACTTAAAGTATCGTTATGAAAAACTGAAATAAATGTTCCGTTTACTTTTTGAACTTCATTTTTTAGCGCCAAAATCCTTGCCAAACTTTCTTCATTTGAAAGTAGCATGTGTTGCTTTAAAGTAATGTCCATTACTGCAATAGGGTATATTTTTAAAGGAGTTAGAATTTCAAAATCCAAATCGTAAAAATAAAATGGCGTACAGGTACTTGCCCGAAAACCAACCGATTTTTCAAATCCCATAGTAAAATCTTCCTTCATATCTATATCTATTAAATTTTGATAAGTATCAGGCAAACTTAAACGCAAATAATGCTTCCGAGAACAAGTTACTGGAGTATTTATGATATATTCAAGTCGTAATTTTTCTTTTTTTAACTTTTCAGGGTTTTTAAACGTAAAATAAGAAGGTTGTAAACCCACTTTTGCATAATCGGCAACCGATTTTATTAAAGATTTGAAATTGATATTTGAGGGTGAAATATTCTTATCAAAAGTGGTATAATCACCAATTAAAAAGAAAAAAATAGTATTTACATTGTTTTCTTCTTTAATATTTAATAGCGTTGAAAAAGTATCAAAAGGATCATCTCTAAAATTTAAAATGGTTAACATTCTTTCCCAAATATTCATAAACTTTAAATTAAACAAATCTTTCAACATTCCGCCAATCGTTCTCACAAAACCTTTATGCTTATAAAGAAATGCCATTTTCACATCAATTATTGAAATTAGCTGAAATTCTCTTTCGTTGGAATCTAAATTTGGAAATTTAATTTTCAAAAGTTCCAGAAACTTAAAAGCCCAAATATCAACTACCGGTTTTTCCAAAAATCCATTTTTAAAAGCCAAACTTTCACCTACGGTAAATCGTTCGTGTACATCTTTTACAAAGGGCAAATACTCTTCATACCTGCTTATTAGATAAAAACTGGCGGCAAAAATATCAAATGGAATGGTTGAAGGTTCTTTGGCAGGAAAAAAACAGGGAACGTCATTCCACTTATAAATTTTGATTTCAAGATCATTAATACCTTGCTCAAATAACAAATTGTGGCTTCGAATAAAAAACTCACCACCTAAGGCTGCTTTTGAATAGGTTATTTTTGGACCATCATGGGCAACAAACTCATCGACTTTAGTAGTAAAAGTTATGGGAATTTTAAGTATTCGGCCAAAAATATGTTTAAATATATAATTAATTCTTGGTGTAATTTTATGTGTATAAATAAGTAACATTCCCTTTTTTAGTTAAGTTTCAATTGCCTTTTTTTTGGTGAAATATGCTTTTTATAAGTCGAAAAATTTCACTTTAGATTATATTTTCATCGGCAAAGCTAAAATACGCATTTTCCGTTATAATTATATGATCCAGCACTTTTATATCCAACGTTTCTCCAGCTAGTTTCAATTTACTGGTTATGGATTTATCAGCCTGGCTGGGCTGTAATTTGCCTGAAGGATGGTTGTGGCACAAAATTATAGCTGTTGAAAAGAGTTCAATCGCTTTTTTAAATACCAGCCTAACATCTACCAAAGTGCCTGTTAATCCACCTTTGCTTAACTGTTCTTTATGCAAAACTTTGTTGGAATTGTTTAAATAAACAATCCAAAATTCTTCGTGTTGGAGTTCACCAATTAAAGGTTGCATGATGTTAAAAATGGCACTGCTACTGGTAATTTGAGGCAATTCCAAAGCTTCTTCAATCCTTCTTCTTCGGCCAAGTTCCAAAGCCGTGATAATGGAAATGGCTTTTGCATCGCCAATTCCCTTAAATTTTTGCAAATCAAAAACAGATAGCTTTCCAAGCTTGTTCAAATTATTGTCAATAGAACTTAAAATTCTTTTTGATAGGTCAACAGCACTTTCGTTTCGACTCCCTGAGCCTATCAAAATTGCAATCAATTCAGCATCAGACAATGCGGATTTTCCTTTTAGCATTAATTTTTCTCTTGGCCTGTCATCTTCAGCCCATGACTTTATGGAAACGGATTTATTTTCGTAATTCATATACAATTTTTTTATAAAGATAAGAGTAATATCTTTGTATTAAATATTCTGTGTATGAAAATTATTATTGCTGGTGCAGGAGATGTGGGTTTCCATTTGGCAAAACTGCTTTCTTTTGAGTCTCAAGACATTTATTTAGTTGATCTTAACGCCGAAAAACTTGAGTATGCAAGCAATCATATTGATGTAATTACTAAAAAAGGCGATGCAACTTCCATAAAACTTTTAAAAGAAATTAACATTGATAAAGCGGATATTTTTTTAGCGGTAACAGAATCCCAAAACACAAATTTTACCTTAGCTGTTTTGGCAAAAAAATTAGGCGCCAAAAAAACCATTGCACGCGTTTCCAATCATGAATTTACTCAAAATTCAGAAATTAACTTTGCAGAAATAGGAATTGACAGCATGATTTCTACCGGTGAATTGGCTGCCAATGAAATTAAAATGTTATTAAACCAATCGGCGTTTAATGATACCATTGATTTTGAAAATGGAACATTGAATATTTTAGGGAGCACATTAGACTATCATTCTCCGCTAATAAATTTAACGGTTCAGGAAGCTCGAGAACGATTTTCTGATGTTGAATTTATCACTATCGCCATTAAACCAGAAAACAGCAGTGAAACTATAATTCCAAGAGGGAATTCGGTTTATCGCCCAAAAGATCAAATTTATTTTTCAGCACCCAAAGAGAGTATAAAAAAACTCTATAAACTTATGGGAAAAAAACCCTTTGCCGTAAAAGACGTTATGATTTTAGGTGGCGGTAAAATTGGTATTAAAGCTGCAAGAAATTTATGTGAAAATAATTTTAACATTAAGTTAATAGAAATTAATAAAGAAAGGGCGAAAGAAATTGCCGAAAAATTACCAAATACCTTAGTTATTTGCGGAGATGGCAGAATTGTTGAGTTGTTGGAGGAGGAAAATATTTCACAAATGGACGCTTTTGTTGCCGTTACAGGAAATTCGGAAACCAATATTATGTCCTGCTTAGTCGCAAAATCTAAAGGCGTTAAAAAAACAATTGCCTTGGTTGAAAATATGGATTACATCAATATTTCTCAAACCATTGGCATTGATACTTTAATAAATAAAAAATTGTTAGCCGCAAGTGCCATTTTCAAATATGTACGAAAAGGTGAAGTCTTAAAACTTGCAAACCTCCACAATGTTGATGCTGAAGTACTGGAATTTAGGGTTAAAGAAAATTCTTTGGTCACAAAAAATCTTATAAAGGATATCAACTTAACCAGAAAAGCTGTTTTTGGTGGTGTAATTAGAGATGGAATAGCGCATATGACTTTTGGTGATTTTCAAATATTAGCCGGCGATAAAGCGGTTGTATTTTGCTTGCCTGAAGCCACACAAAAAGTTGAAAAATTATTTAACTGATAATGAAGCATCTCAACATTAAAATTATAATTAGCTTTTTGGGATTGACCTCAATGCTAAACGGACTGTTTATGTTATTTGCAGTACCTTTTAGTATTTATTACAATGAACCTCAAAAATGGGAAATTTTTCTTGCCGGAATCACAACCATTGCTATTGGTTTTTTACTATGGTTTTTTAATAGAAATGCAAAAAAAATTATTGGAAAAAAAGAAGGATATCTCATTGTAACATTAGGATGGCTAATGCTTACGGTTACAGGAGCTTTACCTTATGTTTTTACAGAAACCATACCCATTTATACCAATGCTTTTTTTGAAACTATTTCGGGATATTCTACCACTGGGGCTTCAATTTTAACCGATATTGAATCTAT
>JBAZGP010000039.1:14536-15647 GCA_041652835.1 Lutibacter sp.
GCCAAAAGGAATTCTTTTTTGGCGAAGTGCAACACATTGGATTGGCGGTATGGGAATTATTGTTTTAACAGTCGCCATTTTGCCCATGTTAGGTATTGGAGGCATGCAGCTTTTTATGGCTGAAGCACCAGGACCGTCGGCAGACAAAACGCACCCAAGAATTACAGAAACTGCAAAAAGACTTTGGATTATTTATTTTTTATTGACCATTACTGAATTCTTTATGCTTAAAATTGCCGGAATGAATTGGTTTGACGCCATTAATCATGCCATGGCAACAATGAGTACTGGAGGATTTTCGACAAAAAACGCAAGTGTTGCCTATTGGAACGGTTATCCTATAATACAATATATTATAACTTTATTTATGTTTATTGCCGGAACAAATTTTGTATTGACCTACTTCGCTTTAAAAGGAAGAATAAGCAAAGTTTTTAATAATGAAGAATTTAAGTATTACTTTTTTGGGACATTGGGTTTAACTATTATAATAACTATTATCATTGTTAATTTTCAAGATCCGAATTTAACCACGAGTATTTACCATCCAAAACCTTGGGGAGAAACCGAAAGCGCTTTTAGACATGCTGCTTTTCAGGTAACCTCAATTTTAACAACTACGGGATTTGTATCTGCTGATTATACCATGTGGAATTCCCTTGCAACAATGCTCATCTTTTCATTATTTTTAATTGGCGGTTCAGCTGGTTCAACCAGTGGAGGAATTAAAATTGTTCGTCATATCATCATGATAAAAAATACCTTTTTTGAATTTAAGAAATTATTGCATCCAAATGCTATTGTTCCAGTTCGATATAATGGCGTTGGAGTTCCAAAGTATATAATTTATAATATTTTGCCATTTTTTGTATTGTACATGTTAATTTTTATAACCAGCGCCATCTTACTCACCTTTTTTGGATTGGATTTTTTATCCGCAGTTGGCGCTACGGCTTCTTCTCTTTGGAATATTGGTCCGGCACTTGGATCTTTAAGTCCGGTAGATAATTATGCACATTTATCCATTGGTGCAAAATGGATTTGTTCATTTTTAATGTTAATTGGTAGGCTGGAGTTATTTACAGTACTCATATTATACCCCTTTCTTCTG